>CAIRHD010000129.1 GCA_903878265.1 uncultured Bacteroidales bacterium
CTCATACTTAGCGACCACCCTACCGATTGCCTTGTTTGCGCCAAAAGTGGGAACTGCGAATTGCAAACCCTTGCTCAAGATATGGGCATCCGCCAAATTCAATATCAAGGCGAACAATCAAAATACAGGGAAGATACTTCGCCAGCCATTATCCGCGATGTGGACAAGTGCATTATGTGCCGCCGCTGCGAAATGATGTGCAACGATGTACAAACTGTTGGCGTGCTTTCGGCGGTGAACCGCGGGTTTATGTCGGTGGTAGCACCAGCTTTCGAAATGAACCTCGACCACAGTACTTGTACTTATTGCGGTCAATGTGTTGCGGTTTGCCCAACAGGGGCTTTAACGGAAGTGGATCACACCAACCAGGTTATCCGTGCTTTGGCCGACCCGTCAAAAACGGTTATCGTGCAAACGGCACCCGCAGTCCGCGTTGCATTGGGCGAAGAATTTGGTATGGAAGTAGGATCGATCGTAACTGGAAAAATGGTAACAGCTTTGCGCCAGCTTGGTTTCGACTATGTGTTTGATACCGATTTTGCAGCCGACCTTACCATTATGGAAGAAGGCACCGAGCTTCTCGACCGTATCACTCGCCATTTAAAAGGCGACAAAACTGTCAAACTCCCGATCCTTACTTCTTGCTGCCCGGGCTGGGTGAATTTCTTCGAACACCAGTTCCCCGAAATGAACGATATCCCATCCACAGCACGTTCGCCGCAGCAGATGTTTGGAGCAATAGCAAAAACGTATTTCGCCGAGAAATTGGGTCTCAAACGCGAAAATCTTGTTGTGGTTTCCATCATGCCATGCTTGGCGAAAAAATACGAATGCCAGCGCGAAGAATTTTCTACCAATGGCAATCCCGATGTTGATTTTGCTGTTTCCACGCGTGAACTTGCTCATTTGATAAAACAAGCCAATATCGATTTCACTATTTTGCCTGATGAAGATTTTGATAGGCCAATGGGCGAATCAACGGGTGCCTCAGTAATTTTTGGCACCACTGGCGGAGTAATTGAAGCGGCTGCCCGGACAGCTTATGAGATTTTTACAGGAAAAACCCTGGAGAAAGTTGATTTTGAACAACTGCGTGGTATGGAATGGATTCGTCATGCGGAAGTTGATTTCGATGGTACACCGATTAAAATTGGGATCGCACACGGTTTAGGCAACGCACGAAAACTCCTTCAGGATATAAAGGACGGCAAATCCGAATTCCATGCTATTGAAATTATGGCATGCCCGGGTGGTTGCATTGGCGGTGGCGGACAACCGCTCCATCATGGCGACACAAGTATTTTAATGGGCCGCCAAAAAGCGTTATATGCCGCTGACTTGGACAAAACGATCAGGAAATCGCACGAGAACCCTTACATCCAACAATTATATGCCGATTTCCTTGGCAAACCGATGAGCGAAAAATCGCATCATTTGCTTCATACACACTATTTCGACAAAAGCAAACCAGCCGAAATAAACGAATAACAAAAGGAAAATGCATAAATAAATTTAAAGACGAATTGTTATGGCAAATATAAAAATAAGTGGGCAGAAGGTTCAACAGATTGAAGCTATCTGCAAAAAGTTCAACAACCAAAAAGGCGAACTGATCAATGTCCTGCACCAAACACAAAGCCTGGTTGGTTACCTTCCTGCCGAGGTTCAGGAAATTATTGCTAAAAACCTGAACTGTTCAGTGGCTCATGTGTATGGTGTGGTTACCTTTTATTCCTTCTTCACCATGATACCAAAAGGCGAATTCCCAATCAGTATTTGCATGGGAACAGC
>CAIRHD010000130.1 GCA_903878265.1 uncultured Bacteroidales bacterium
AGAAAGCCATTGCCCAAAGGTCTGCATGTGTGCCATAAACAAAACTACATTCTGCAATCAGTTCTTGTATAAATGTCGGGAAGCCATCAACCGGCATCGGTGGCGTTGGCTCGGCAACCTTAAGCGGGTTTTTGCCGTGTAGCTCGGTATTGTTGTAAATGCTTTTTACAGTCGCTGCAATCTCGGTATCTGTAAACCCATCGCACACATAAGTTAAACAATGTTGCAGTGCGGAGGCTTCGGGCAATCCGCTCCGGTTCAACATGCCACAAAGTTGTGTTATATGCTGGTTTCGGCTTCCATCGGCAAAAGGGTAATTTTCATTTGCCCACATTGTCGCCCTCTCTATTATTTCGCCCTCTGTTGGTATCGGTGGGGCTGTTTGCTCTTGCTGTATTTGTTTAGTGTATTTTTTGACGAAATCCACACCGCAAACGGTCGGGGCTTCGCTCAAATAGCAATCGGGATCATAACATAAGAAAGTCGCCCGGCTTACATCTTTGCACTTTTCGTCTATTCCCTTTTTGTCTAATCCCTTTTGCAACTCTTTTTCATTTTGTAGCAGCCTTAAGAAAAAGTTTTCAAATGCTGTAAAATAGTCAGCGTGCGAAGCTTGGGAAGTATCAACCGCAAAGATTATTTTTAAACCGTCCCCACTTGGCGAAACAAACATTAAAGCAGGTTCGATAATACTTTGCACACATTGTTTTAATCGCCCTATTGCCTCGGTATCGCCTACATGGTCTAAATCTGCACAAAACAAATTTGAGTGCTGTATAAGTGCTGTATTCGCCCTTTTTGTGAATGTTCCCGAAGCTGTGATATAATCAAAGTTTTGAGCTTTGTATGCTGCTTTTTCTGCTTTGTCCGTGAGGCTTCGCAGGGTTTCGGTAACAGGTTTATACTTATCCGATTTTATTACTTTGTGGCAATCCGCTAAAGATACATTTTTGTAAGGGATAGTATTTTTAACAGGTGCTTTATAATAGGAAAATTCCGTACCTTTGTATTGTTCACTCCCTGAATAAACGCCCTGACCTTGCCCGGTGGGGCTTTTTTTATTGTCCATCTTCGAGCAGTTTAGCAATATCCGTACTTTTATACCTTACTAAACCGCCAACTTTGAGCGGCTTCAAATAGTCCTTTTTTGCCCATCGCCAAAGGGTGCTTTCATCCACTGAAAGCAATCGGCAAACCTCTTCCCTGGTCTTGTAGGTTTCTGCTGTTGGTTGTGGCTTGGCTTCGCCCTCGGAGCGGATTACATCCGAAATCAAACATTTCAGGTCTGTAATACTTAGGTTGATTAATTGTACTTGGCTCATCTCTTTTTGATTTTAGATTGAGCCACAAAATAACAAGGGGATTTTTGGGGATTTTCCCCTATTTGTCCCCAATCTGATTTATTATATTATTGATATTCAGATATATAAAAAATGATTATAAAAAACTTTCCCCAAATCTTCCCCAAATTATGCTGTATGGCTGATTTTCTTATTAAGTGTTGCGTAATCCATTCCACAAATATCACTAAAAACACTTGCTAAATGCTGCCTTGTAAATCCTAAATCCACAACCAACATCAACTTTCTATAAAGGTTTGTTTTTACCCCTGAAAACTTAATTACAGGTTTGTATGTTGGTCGCTTTTTCGCTGTGATGTGTTCGATTAGGGAATTGAATTGATGCTCCCCACAATCATTAAATAGGGGCTGCAATATAGTTCTTACTTGCTGCTCTTTGGTTTCAAGCGGTGGTTCTATTGGCTGTTTTTCGCTGTGTGGAGGGTAATCTTTTTTTGTGTCGCTGGTGTCGGTTACAATCGGTTGTATATTTTTGACTTGACAAATAAAGCCGGATAATGCACCATGTTTAAACATTATTGCATCAGCTAAACACTGCATAAACAAAGGTGTAATTTTATCTCCTGCTTTGCCATCGGGAAACGTAACCGCAAAGAACCGGAATATCTTATAAATAAAATCTTCACTATTAAACCCATTTCCGGAGTAATACGCTGAAAACTGACTATTGAAATATGTGTGTATTTCGTTAAAGTTCTGTTCAATGCTCTTTAGCCGTGATATTTGCCCCTTTATCTGCTCACCTGTCATATTGATTAGTTCGGTTAACGCATGTTCGGAAATAAGTGTTAACCTGCTTTCATAGTCAGGCGCAAACTGTGTGTATTGCTCCAATGTATATAAACCATCATGCTTTGAAATCCTGACTTCAAGGCTCTTTATTTCTTCGATGAATTTATCAAAATTACTCATGCCTAAATTATTTTTATGGTTAATCGAATAAGCTCACTAATTGTTTATTTTGCGCCTCGTCTATTTCCCGATAACGTGCGAACGCTTTACTCCCCTCTTTATGCCCTGATAGCTTGCTGACTTGGTTCGGGTCTTTAACTTTGTTGTACAGGTTCGCTATAAACGTGCGCCGGGCTAAATGGCTGCTGGCAATTTCATTTAACGGTCGCTTTTCTTCAATCCTTGTAGTTTGGTTCAATACCGTTACAATCCTTGTTAATCCGGCTTGGGCAAATATTTTCTTGATGTTGAGGTTATACCACTGCTCAAATATAAGGGGCAATAGCTGCTTTTTAGGCAGTTTCCTGTATTTGAATAGTATCGCACTTGCTTTTGTATTCAATGGCACACGGACGGTTACAGGCCTATCTTCTTTTGTCTTTCGTGCTATGTATTCAACGGCATCGTTAACAATAGAATCCTTGGTAAAACTATACAGGTCGGAAACACGACAACCGATCATACATTGAAATACAAATATGTCCCTTTGCTCACAAAGTTCGGTATCGCCTGAAAAGTCAAAATAATAGAGGTGGTTCAATTCTTCAAGTGTCAAAAAATAGGGAGTGCCATAAACTGCCGGAGTGTCAACATATCCCTTAAATGGGTTCTTTTTCAATAGCTCTTCACTGATACACCAGTTTATAAATGTCCTTAATTTAGTCATGTTAACATTGATGGTGTTCAATCCTCTTGGCTGTGGTCGTCTGCTTTCAGGTATGGCTGCATAGATTTTTGGGTATTTGATAACGCTCTCATGTTCGGTTAACATAAACTTTTCAAATTTGCGAATGTCATCAATGCAAATAGTATCTAAACTTAGCCTGTATTTTGGGCTTTTCACCTGTTGTACTTTCTCAAACCTTTGGAGGGATCGAAATACAACCATGTAGTTTTTTCGCCTTACATCGGATATTTTCCATATTTCGAGAAAGTGTAAAAAGGTATCGAAGAAATTTAGCGGTTCAACTTCGAGCGGTTCGGCTGGGATATATTTTTCAGGGTATCGGTATTTGTCAACCTCAACCGTGAGCCAATCGGCTGCAATAGCTGTTTTGTCAACTTCGAGCCAACTGTCGATAAGATGTGTTGTCAGGCTTTCGAGGTTCTTTTTTACTGATACCAGTTCTTTTTGTTCGTCATTGGCAAACCTTGGGAGTATCACAACGCCATCTTTAAACCTGCTGGGGCTTACTGTATAACCAGTTTTCGCCCTAAACACGAAATCACGACCGCCACTAAACCGGATATAAATTTCAGCTTTTTTTGTTTGCGTGTTCACCTTGGTAGAAAGTGAGTAATTGACTTTTGCCATGTCTGTAATATAACGGTTGACAAAAATACAACTTTTTGTCAACCAAAATACAATTCAATGCAATTTTATACATACTTTTGCAATTAATATTTTTTGTGTCAACATTGCAAACCCTTTATTAACAATGGCTTTGCGCCTACTTTTCAACGAAATATGAAAAAATACACATTGCCGTTTTCGTGTCCGGCTTCGGGTACTGAAAAGCTTCTCACTTTTGAGGAGCTTTTTTTTGTAAAGGATTATCAAATTTCTTCATAAATATTATTATTAACTTTTATTGATGGCATATCAAATTCCCTACATTTGTTGCTGAAAAAACAATAAAAGTATGGCGAACAACAACGAACAAAACAGCCGCAGAAATTTTATTAAAATAGCCACAGTGGGTAGTGCCGCTTTTGGATTGGCTCCTGTAAGCCAAGTATTTGGTTCTGTCGATAGTACAAGTAATCAATTAATTGTACCTGAGAATAAAATTGCAGAATCCAAAGGCAAATCTGTAATGGGCCTGCGGTGCGAACCTCTAAAAACCGTCCGTATCGGGATAATTGGATTGGGGATGAGGGGAAGCGGTGCCGTGCACCGGTTAATCCAGGTGGAAGGCACAGAAATAGTTGCCATTTCCGATCTTGTTCAAAAGAATGTTACGGAAGCCAACAAGCAGATCACGGATGCAGGTTTGAAGGCAGCAGTAGAATTTTCAGGAGAAGAAGATTGGAAAAAGATATGCGAACGCGACGATATTGATTTGATTTACCAATGTACCCCTTGGCTATTGCACACGCCCATAGCTGTTTATGCCATGAAACATGGTAAACATGCTGCTTGTGAAGTGCCAAGTGCGGTAACTTTTCAGGAATGTTGGGATTTGGTAAATACTGCCGAGGAAACCCAGCGCCATTTTATGATGCTAGAAAACTGTTGTTACGATTTTTTTGAACTCAACACACTGAATATGGCTCGGAATGGAGTGTTCGGCGACATATACCATGCTGAGGGTGCATATATTCATGATTTACGATGGTTGAAATTTATGAAAGAGGGCGGCTATCACAACATGTGGCGGCTCGAATACAGTAAGATCCATACCGGTAACCCCTACCCTACTCATGGTTTGGGACCTTTAGCCCAAATAATGGGGATCAACCGGGGCGATCGATTCGATTATCTTACTTCCGTTTCATCAAACCAGTTTGGGATGTCGCTTTATGCAAAGGAAAAATTTGGTGAAAATTCTCCTGAGTATCTTCAGACATACAAACTTGGCGATATGAACACAACAATTGTCCATTCCCTTAAGGGCAAAACAATTATGATCCAGCACGATACAACAAGTCCACGCCCATATAGTCGCATCCACCGCATAAGCGGAACAAAAGGAATGGCTGTTAAATGGCCTTTGGAACAAATTGCACTGGAACCAAATGCACACGAATTCTTGAAAAAAGAAGATCTTGATGAGCTAATAAAAAAATATGAACATCCTTTGGCTAAACAAATAGGCGAAAAAGCAAAGAAAGTTGGTGGACATGGCGGGATGGATTTTATAATGGATTACCGCTTGATTTACTGTTTGCGGAATGGCTTGCCACTCGATCAGGATGTTTATGATGCGGCTGCCTGGTGCAGTATTGTCCCTTTGAGCGAAAAAAGCGTAATGAACCGTGGGAATTCAATTGATGTACCCGACTTCACCCGTGGAGCCTGGGAAAAAGCTGAACCATGGCCAATAGTAACCATCGAATAACAAATTCGTTAAACTTTAAACCTCTTTCATACAGCAAAATAGGTAAAAATATAAAAAATATTAGACAAATGACGTAAATTCATCGACAAATAGCGTATCTTTGTGTGAAAATAGGAAGAGTTAAAGCCACAAGAAAACAAATGCACCGCCAATTGTTTGTAATAGGCAAGAAAAATGTTGTTTTTCAAACCCACTATAACCCGAATAACTATTATCAACACTTGAAAACAATGGAAATATTTGATCCTCAAGTAGCCTACGGAACAATTGACGATAACAAAGCAATTTCGTTGATAGAAATGGTGCGCCATGGCATTGAATTTGAAATATTCGACAAATTTGCCAAGAAAGGCCCATTTAGTATGAACGAATGGTCATCTTACCTTCATCTTTCGGAACGTACGATGCAGCGGTACAAAATTGAAAACCGAACATTTGACCCATTGCAGTCCGAAAAAATTATTGAAATCGCCCTTTTGTATAACAAAGGTATAGAGGTATTTGGCAAGGCCGAAAAATTCAATTCCTGGCTCGAAACTGAAAATGTAGCATTGGGCAAAACAAAGCCGAAGATGCTTTTAGACATTTCTTTTGGTATCAACCTTATTTTCGACGAACTCGGCCGCATCGAATACGGAGTGTTGGCATGATAGTTTTTCGGCTAAGCAAGTCAAAGTTTGCCAACGACCTTTCGGGAAAAGGGGCTGAGAAAACCGGTGGTCGGTGGAACAGCAAGGGTACAGCTATGGTTTACACCAGTGCGTCCCGTGCATTGTGCATAACCGAAATTGCAGTCCATACGCCTCTGGGCAACCTGCCATACGATTACAAACTTATTTCTATCGAAATTCCTGATGATGTTCCAATTCAGGAGTTTTCAGTTAAAAAGCTGCCTTCCGACTGGAAATCAGTCCCACATGCACATTCCACTCAACTGATCGGGGATCAATTTATTTTGGAAAGCAATTCTGCTGTACTCAAGGTGCCTTCTGTTGTGGTACAAGATGAATTCAACTATTTAATCAATCCTGTTTATATCAAAGCCAACGCTATCATAGTGAAGGATATACAACCATTTGATTTCGATGTACGCTTATTCGATAGATAGAAAAAGCTGCTAAAGCCCCGCGCTTCTTAATCTTTCGATAATTTCGAATACCGCTGGGCAAGTAGATGCGTTTTTCAGGGTAATATCCAATATTTGGTGCATCCTGCGCCTGTCGGTATGTGGGTATTCGCGGCAGGCACGGGGACGGGTTTCATAAATTTGGCAAAAATTATCTTCCCCCAAAAAAGGGCAAGGCATCTGCTTGAAAACATAATCGTTATCTTCATCCAGAAGCAGGAATTTCCCCGTAAACTCAGAAGGTTTCATTTTTTGTGCCGATGAGATGCGGTGGATATCAGCATCTGTAATTCTGGGACCCAATGATTTACAACAGTTTCCGCAATCGAGGCAATCTACTTCTGCAAAAACCTGTTCATGCAAGCTATGAAATGCTTCATCAATTTTGCGCTGGTCTTTTCCAGAAATCTGTTTGAAAAACACCGCATGTTCTTTCCTTTTCTTTACTGCCTGTATTGCAAGCGCATCAATTGATTGTGGGGTGATTTTCATGATTTTTTAAAAACAGAATGCAAATATCATTGTAATAACGCCTTTCATCTACAATTAAATCATATTTCAATGCACTCAAATACAAGGTGCAATAAATATTGCTCATTGTTTTTGGCAAAAAGCGGTGACTTGATGCTTTGTTTTTTTTTCAAAATGAACCTGCTATTATAAGCAAGGTTTAGAGGTGCAAAGTTGCCCCAATTTGCAAATAAGCATTGCGGGCACCGTGATTTGTCTCGAACATGCTGTAATAATACCTTGCCTCAATGGATAAGATAAGGATATTAAACCCAACCCCTCCGTAAGCCGGGAAGTCCATCGTCTTGGATTTTTGCTCATCGGTAGGGTCGGTTTTCTTACCATCAATACTAATTTTCTCCGATAATTTCACCTTTGGCTGAACTCCTACAAGTGCATAAAGCGGGCCAAGTTTTGCTTTCAAATGTACGGGAATCCCCAGATATTTAATCACTTGGTTATTGTCGCCAGACAATACGGCTCCATTTTGGCAATATTCAAGCCCGGTGCCCAAATGTAAGAATGGGACAATTTTTTTCTCTTTGAACACGCCCATATAAAAACTGGAATACTTGGATGTCCCGGCTACCTTGTCGGAATCAATGTAAATCCCTGAGATTTGATACCCCGCGCGTACACCTATACTTCGTTTTCCTTGCGCTTGAAGATGTTTTGTTGAAATTGTTGCCAATGCAACAAAAAGGATGAGGAAGAAAAAATGTTTCATATTCGTGTTTTTAGGATGGCAAATTAACATGTGAACTATTTGGTCAGTTTATTGCTCAAAGATAAAAACATTTTCACAATGCCATGATTATTTTTTATCGCATTTAATGCTGACACAGCCCGAAAGTGTGTTCAACAAGATTTTGAATTGCCAAAGTCAAACATTCTCGTTAGTTTCACTACTTTTGCACCTCAATTTTAAAACACGATGGCAAATTTCCTCAAATGGCTTGGTGGCGGTCTCGGATGGGCAGCAGGCGGTCCGATTGGTGCAATATTGGGTTTCGCACTTGGATCCATGATTGATGGGATGCAGAGTGGCAAATATGAATATGAACCTCATACGCAACCTAATTTCAATACACCCCAAACTACAACCAACGATTTTATTGTCAGCCTTTTGATGCTTTCAGCTGCTGTGATGAAATCGGATCAGAAAATATTAAAATCGGAATTGGAATTTGTGAAACAATTCCTTTTGCGACAATTTGGTGCCGACGAAGCCGAAAAGCAACTTCTGATGCTGCGCGATTTGCTGAAAAAAGAATACGACCTGCAACAAGTTGGCCTACAGATAAAGCAATACATGGAATATCCCTCGCGCTTGCAGTTGATGCACTTCCTGTTCGGGCTTGCGGCTGCCGACTCGCAGATCCATGCTGAAGAATTAAAGGTGATTTCCCAAATTTCGGGAATACTTGGCATTAAAAGCACCGACTTTGAAAGCATAAAGGCCATGTTTATCAAGGATACCACAAGCGCGTTCAGGATACTTGAGGTTACACCCGATGCAAGCGATGAAGAACTTAAAAAAGCATATCGCCGCATGGCATTAAAATATCATCCCGACCGTGTGGCCCATTTGGGCGATGATGTTCAGAAAGCCGCGAATTCCAAATTCCAGGAACTCAACGCCGCTTATGAGCAAATCAAGAAACAAAGAGGAATCGTATAGCTCTTAAAATATTATCCTATTTTCCAGCCTGAAGCTCTTGCCTATCAGGTTTATCTCCTCACTATGTTAAAAATTCGGTCAAGAAGAGTTGTGGCCAATACATCAGAATATGTACCGCCTACTCCTATAGGGTGTAACGCTTACCCAGAAAGTTCTGAGAGATGGCCGGCAAATGTGCGCAGGCTATCAGCAACCTGATTATAATACAATTTTATATGAAAAAACTTTCAAAACATCATTCCGTTCAACGGGCTTGAACTATAAAATGTGGAAGTTGGTCTAATGCATCTGCTTATTCGCCTTTGTTAAGGGCAATATTATACTTTTCCATTTTTCTTATGAGGGAATTGCGCGAAACATCCAACATTTCGGCGGCGGCAGTTTGGTTGTAGTTACATATTTTGAGCGCATTCCGAATCATATTAATTTCAACCAACTTGAGGTTGGCCATTTCGTCCTGCGGCACTTTTTTGGTTGCTTTTGGTTGCTTTATAGGGAAATCGGAAACGCCAAGCAGGTTGCTTTTACAAAGTATGATGGCGCGTTCGGCCATATTTTTCAATTCCCTCACATTTCCAGGGAAGCTGTATGTTGTCATCAAATCATACACCTCATCGGCAATTTGTATGTTGGGTTTATTGAAACGGATTGAATAATCGGTAACAAAGTGTATCAGCAAAGGCTTTATATCATCGGTTCTTTCGCGTAGCGGCGGAATATGGATGTGCAACGTGTTGAGGCGGTGGAGCAGGTCGAGCCTGAATTTTTTCTCCACCACACTCTCTTCAATATCGTGGTTTGTGGCCGAAACAATCCTGAAATCGGTATGTATGGGTTTGGTGTCGCCTACCCTGGTAATCACCTTTTCTTCGGTGGCCCGGAGTATTTTTGCCTGCAAGTTAAAAGGCATATCCGCTATTTCGTCGAGGAACAAAGTACCTCGGTGGCAGACTTCGAAAAAGCCCATTTTATCGGTAATGGCCCCGGTGAACGAACCTTTTTTATGGCCAAAGAACTCGCTTTCCAAGAGTGTTTCGGTAATTGCACTGCTGTTAACGGCACAAAACAGGTAGTCTTTCCGGGTACTCGAATAGTGGATTATGCGTGCAATATTTTCTTTCCCTGTACCGCTCTCGCCGGTAATAAGCACATTGGATTCGGGGTAATTGGCAGCAGTCAAGGCTTGTTCAAATACTTTCAAAATTTTGGAACTTACTCCAATAAACTGCCGTTCGATTTTCTTTTCGAGCGTTTTCGAGATCAGCGAATTGCGTTCTTCCAACAGTTTCAGCTTACGCTGCATCTGTATGTATTTCTGTGTCCGCTCAATAGCTATTTGCATGTCGATATGCCTGAAAGGCTTGCGCAAATAGTCGAAAGCTCCGAGGCGCATGGCTTTAATAACCGTATCCATATCACCGTGGGCCGAAACCACTATCACCTCCATGATTGGGAACTGTACTTTTATTTCTTTCAAAATATCGAGGCCGTTTACGCCCATCAAGCGAACGTCGAGGATCATGAGGTCGATATCATGATCAGCCAATATTTCCCTGGCTTTAATCTCCGTATTGGCTTCGAAGGAAAGAAAACCCGAATTTAGAAATGATTCATTCAATTCTTCGGTAAATTGTTTCTCATCGTCAAGTATCAGTATCTTGATTTTGTCTTGTTTTGTCATTACGTCCGCTTTATCTTCATTTTCTGATTTAACATATCTGTTACTCTTCAATTTATTCAGCACAATAGGAACAATAGGCATAATCACATATACAAACAGCTTACCGACCATTCACTTTTCACCATTCACTGTTCGTTATTCACTGTTCACTATTCACTATTCACTTTCATCTAACTAAAAATGAGCAACTGTATATGAGGATATTACAGAGGTGTATTTTTGGAACTATTCTCTCACCAGTACCTCACCCCCGTCCCCTCTCCTTGAAGTAAAGAGAGGGGTGCCTAAACCCGGTAAATTAGTGTTAACAACAAACTCTAAATA
>CAIRHD010000131.1 GCA_903878265.1 uncultured Bacteroidales bacterium
GCATATACACCCCAGCCTTTTTTCATCCAGTGCCCGACAATCGGCATTGGGATCATTATAGCTTTTGAGCCATTACGGAAAACGAAAGCAGCTCCGTTTCCTGTATCCATAACACAGAGAATGTTCAGGTGTTCCTGGTATCCTTTGCGTTTGCTGCTTCCTTTTTCAATCTCAGTAATATTATAAGCTGCGTTGCGGCCCATGAGTTCGGCAATATGTCCTTGTTTTGCAATCCAGTCAGGGCCTTCGAGAGCCGCAATATCACCAATAGCAAAAACATTGGGAAATCCTTGTGCCTGGCCATAATTGTCGATCTTAACAAACCCAGCTTCAGAAAGCGGTAGATCAGAATTTTGCAGAAGTGCCGGTCCAGTTCCGGCAGCAATGAACATGGTGAAATCGGAATCCAGTTTTGAATCGTCATCGAAAATCACGCCATCAGGCACAAATTCTTTAATTTTTTTGCCAAAGCGTCTACTAATTTTATAACTTTTAAACATTTTGTCCATCAAGGCCAATGCCCCTTTTCCCATTCGGGCTCCGGGTTCGTCCATAGGTGCAAAAAACGTCAGCTCAAAATTCTCCCTGAGCTTTTTGGACTTTAAATAGTTATGGATATTAAATGCCAATTCAAATGCAGGTCCGCCACGAACGGCAGATTTGTCTTTTGGGTTTCCGCCAAAACCGATAGCAATTTTACCGCTGCCTTTCTGAACAAGTTCATCAAATTTATTGCGGATTTCGAGTGCCATTTCTGGTTTGGCGCATATAGATAAAGTATTGTTTATGCCTTTGTGCTGCATTTTCTCTGCTCCAAAAGCAACAACCAGGTAATCATAGGTTAAGGTTTGGTTCTGACAGATTACCTTATTTTCAATAGCCTGAATATCAGTTACTTTATCAACAATAAGTTTAAAAGGATATTTCTTCTGAATGGTTGCCAAAGGCACCTTTACATCATTGAATTCCTTTATATGAACAGGCACCCAAATAGAAATAGGGTATAAATATAAGTAGTTGCGATCAGAAACCAGGGTTAAATCAAATTTGCCTTTTTTCTGTAATTCAATGGCTGTCTGCACTCCGGCAAAGCCACCACCGAGAATTAAAACTTTCTTCATTTGTCAGTTGCTTTTTATTGAAATGAAAACTCTGGTAATGAAATTTTTATTAGCCACTGTTCGGACACAACACTAGCACAACCAATAGCCTGACCAAATTATTAAGGACCAGATTAATAGCTATTCAATTAAAGAAGTAAGTTCTTATTATTCCAAGCTTACTATGAAATGTGCAAATGCCGACAGCGCTTTTTACCGCTTTTTCAGAAAGGCCCAATAACCGATTTGACAATTTCGAAGGTTTCGTTGGATGCGCCAATTATAGCTTCGGCAGTTTCAGAAGGCAACCCAGCTGTCATCGCCGCCATGTTCAGCAGTGTAACATAGGTTTTGCCATCTTCTTTTTCGTACACCGAAATACGGCAAGGCATCAGGATTGAACTGATCCTTTCGTCATTTCTTTCCAGCATCTTACCTGAATAATCGGATTTACAGATCTCCACAACCTGAACAGGCCTGACCTCTTTGCCCGATTTTGCCAACGATTGCTGAAGATTATGATTTGCAGGGTTCTGCCATTCTCTTTTGTCAGCGGCAGCAATTAGTTTTTCAACTGTGGTAGGCACGTCGAAAGGGCTTACCTGCTCAATGATTAATTGGTTTGTGTTCATGGTGCTATAATTTTTCAGGTTAACTTAATTCTTTTGCAATTGCAATTGCAGCAATGGTTCCATCGGCAACAGCCGTGGTAATCTGCCTGTATTTTTTACTGATAACGTCACCAACGGCATATACTCCGGGCATATTGGTATGCATGTCTTCGTCAGTTTTAATGTAACCCCATTTATCGAGTTCCAGTTTATCCCTGAACAGATCGATGTTAGGTTTCATGCCGATAAAAACGAAAACCCCGTCGCTGACCAGTTTTGTTGAAGTTTTAGTTTTCAAATCTTCTACCTCGGTAATCATCTTATCGCCTTCGCGGGAGAATGATCTTGGCTCATGTTCAAAAAGAACACTTATTTTAGGATTGGCGAACAATTTCTCCTGTGCCTGTTTGTTGGCAGTAAAAGTATCAAACTGGTGAACCATTGTAATCTTGCGGGCAAATTTGATGATGAAATCAGCTTCTTCCACGGCTGAGTTTCCTCCTCCTATTACCACCACTTCCTTATCACCATAATATTTGGCATCGCAGGTAGCACAGTAGGAAATTCCTTTGCCCTTCAATTCGCGTTCGCCCCTCACTCCCATCAGGTTAGGTGATGTGCCGGTTGCAATGATAATTTTCTTAGCCTTTATGGTTTCAAATTCATCGACAACAACTTCCATCTTTTCCAGGTCAATTTTCGAAACATCAACAGCTACTTTATAAATAGTACCGCAGAGTTTGGTTTGCTCCGACATATTATGCGAAAGCAGATAACCAGGCTGAGGATCAATAAATCCGGGATAGTTGGATACTTCATGTGTTGTTGAAACATGACCACCTGGCAATGCTATATCGATAAGCACGGTATTTACCTTCGATTGGCAGAGGTATAAACCTGCCGTAAGTCCGCCAGGACCGGCACCAAGAATCAGGACATCAAATTCGGAAACAGTAGGTTTGATGTCTTTCTTAATCTCTTTTATCCTTTCAGTCGTCAACATGCTATCAAGCTGATAGATAATATCGCTTCGCTTGATACCACCGGTAAGTGTTTCGGCAACCTGTTTGCCTTTATCAAAGAAGAGCAATGTTGGAGATGATTTAACACCCAACTGCTCAGCCAATTGCTTATTTTGCTGGCGGAACATTTTAACGAACTTGATATCGTTGCCATATAGCTTTGCCAAACCTTCGAATTTGGGAGCAACAGCTTCACATGGCGGGCATTCGGTTGAATAGAAATCGAGGACAATCTTGCCATCGGCGAGGATTTCGGTTTCGAATTCGGATGATGTAATTTCTTTCATTTTTATTGTTTTGATCTGATGATGAGGGTTGAGTTTAATTGAGCAGATGGGCAGAGTTAGTTGTCATTCAATTGTCGAGGGTTGAGATATTTGAGTTTTTGAGAGGGATGAGATGTCATTCAATGGTCATTCAGTTGTTATTCAATAGTCATTCAATTGTTGTGGGTTGAGCTATTTGTGTTTATTCAGAAAGTTGAGTTGTCATTCAATCGTCATTCGGTGGTAAGGATCGGTTGTTAGAAATAAGCCGAAAATCCAAGTTCGAGTAATTCCTTCACCGGGCGGCAATCAGTTGAACAGACAGAGCCGGTTCTGTTTTTGGCAACGGAACCGCAACCTCCACCACAAGCAAGCTGCATGTTACAGGTGCTGCACTCGGCAATGGTTGTAACGTCCCGGTTTTCCCAAGCATTTATCATCTCCTCTTTGCGTGAAACTTCAGGATAGAAGGTTCCCAGGGATTCATCTTCCTTACCAACAGTCGCGGTGCAGGAAAATATTTGACCCGTATAATCGAAAGCCCATTCGGTTTTACAGGCTGGACAGGCATCGAACAACGGATAAGGAAGGCTCCCGTTTTCGGCCAGGAATTTCGAAATGGAATAGGCTGGCTTATAAAATTCGAGAATGTACGGTTGTTGCTTTACTAGGTTGTAGATAGTCTCATAAAGCGAAATGCGGCTGAAAAGTTTCTCAGAAGTTGCCTGGCAATGATGTAATTCATAATTCCGTCCGAGCTGTGTTTTGAAAAACTCATTTTTGGTCCAGCCTTTATCGATGGCAAACTGAGCCATTTCAGGCAAACCATCAATATTTTCCTTGTCAACAACCATGCGGAGGTTTACCGGTAGTCCGTTGGCCAGGCAGGCATCAATTCCATCCACGATTTTATTAAAAGTAGCACCGCCACCTTTCAGAAAGCGGCGTTTATCATGCACAGTGTCGTTGCCATCGAGGGTGACCTGGATTTCGCGGATGTGTGCCTGTTTCAGAATACCGATGTAATCAACCAACGAATAACCGTTGGTTACAAAGCAGACTTCAAGATCAATTTCATTAGCCAGTTTAAGGAGGTAAACAATCAGATCCTTCTGCTTAGGCGAATTGAGCAAAGGCTCTCCACCGAAAACAGTAAGGTATTTTTTGCGACCGGCAAATTCCAGATTAATGTAGTTGAAGAAAGCATCAATTACCTCATGAGTGAGTTCCTGCCTTACATTCGAATATTCGGCCTGATAACAATAGGTGCAGGCGAAATTGCAACTGTAATTCGGAACAAAGAACAACTGTACTTCATCATCATCACGCGTATCAATAAAATCGAGGTATTTGCTGCGGTAAAGCCGCTCTTCCTCTTTTTCATCCACAAGGTAGCCCTTTTCAGTCAAATTTGAGTGAAAGTCTGGGGCAATCTCTTTTCCCGACAGGAAATCATGTACCATTTTACCTTCTTCAGGATTCAAGATATCCGCGCTACCGCTGAGCAGATTAACGATAAAAAAGTTATCTGATCCGGAAATCCTGGAGAAAATATTATGCTTTGAGTAATTCATTAATGCGTATTTGAAAGTTACAACCGATGAGCCTGTAAAATTTTTCACAAGCCATTTTTCAAATCACCGTTTGTTAATCGTGACAACCTACAAGCGTTTTTGATGTTTTAGCGCAGCATTGGGCTATCTTTTTTGTGTTCACTTTTTGTGTTTCAATCCTTTTTTTTACAAGACTTTTCATGGTAAGATGTATTAAGAGATTATTTAACTAATAAGATTTCATGGATCATTTTTTCCAGTGTTTCGTTTGAAACAAGACCAACCGATTGTTGTGGCTGTCCATTAGCAGGAATAAAAAGCAATGTAGGCATATTTTCAATGCCCATACTTTGTGCTAATTGTTTTTCAGCATCAACATCTACTTTGTAAACTATAATCTTGCCCTTGTATTTTACCGCAAGATCTTCGAGGAGAGGTGATAGCTTTTTGCAGGGGCCACACCATGTTGCGTAAAAATCGATAATTGCAGGTAGTTTACCTTCGTATTTCCATTGCTGGTTAACCGGATAGTTGAAAACATTGGCTTTAAATGTTTCATTTGTAAGAGTAGTTATGGCCCCGGATGTATTGTTATTATTGCCCGAAGTACTACTATTACAGTTTGTGAACAAGATTGTGAAGCCTAGCGCTATTAAAATTATTGCTTTTTTCATATCCTTTTTTAAATTTAATTGCCGCAGCCACATGTACTTGCCGCTTTTTTTCCGGCTATTGTAAAACTGCATACCTCAGCATTCCCTTTCGCATAAGGCGCTGATTCTTCGAGTATTTCAACAGAGGCAAAGCCTGCTTTCTCCAGATGCTGCATGTATTCGGCACGGGTTACTGAGCCAGCCCAACATTCGGCAACAGCTAGGGGATCATTGCGGTATTCATCAGCAATCGGGGCTGTTGCGTAAATATCGCTTATCACAAACCTTCCACCTTTTTTCAGGATGCGGTATATCTCATTCCACACAGCTTGTTTATCAGCTGCATGGTTCAGTGTGCAATTAGAGATTACCAGGTCTGCAACTTTATCAGGAAGTTTAAGCTTTTCAAGTTCGCTGCGAACGAAACTGACATTGTTAACACCAAACTTTTCTGCGTTCCGACGTGCTTTATCAAGCATTCCATCCGAAATATCTATGCCATATACAAAACCGATTTTACCAACCGATTCAGCCATACGCAACACGTCTGTTCCGCGTCCGCTTCCAAGGTCAACACACACTTCACCTATTTTAGGCTCAGCATAATTAATTGCTCCACCGCATGATAAGCAGCATTCCGTATCAGCCAATTCGCTGTATCTTGTATTAATTTCTTTTATTTCCATAGTAATTTGATTTTCGTAAAGGTACTGAAAAAATCAGGATGTTTTGCCAAAACTGTTAACTACAAAAAATCCCATTGCAGCTCCGAAAAGCGTACTTGAAAACGGGTTGCTTGTAATAGCACAAGTTCCGGATGCGCAGCCAACAAAATGATAATACATAAATCCTCCTATTCCGCCAATTATTATTCCAGCTACAGGTTTCCAGAAATAGGCAGAACGTATCAGTACATTAAAATTCTTAGGTCGTAAATCCTTTTCACAGGTTTCTTTCATCTTAATATTTTTTATTGTTTGATTGCAACACTTTATATTTGTGTTTAATACAGGAGAACTAAATCACTTTACTGATTTCCTTAACGAGAAAATCCTTTGTTTTAACGCCTACAAAGCGGTTTATCTCTTTTCCATTTTTGAATAAAATCAAAGTTGGAATACTGCGTACGCCATATTTGGCTGAAGATGCCTGGTTTGAATCAACATCGAGTTTCCCGATTTTGGCGGTACTTCCCAATGCTTCAGCAGTTTCATTTAAAACAGGAGCCATCATTTTACATGGCATACACCAAGCAGCCCAGAAGTCGACCAGGGTAACGCCGCTTTTTACCTGTGCCTGGAAATTTGTATCGTTAAGTTCCTTAATGGCTGAATGGGTTTCGGTATCAGGCGTATTTTTTATCTTCTTATAGGCGAAGTACATATACGTAATAAAACCGGCTAAAAGCAGGAAGGTAACTATCAGGGCTAATGTCATCATGACTGGTTTTGGTTTTGTTTGTTTTGATGTAGTTCATGGATATATTGTGATGCAGCCAGAGCAGCAATTGTACCGTCGGCAACGGCTGTTGTTACCTGCCTGTACCTTTTCACAATGGAATCGCCGGCAGCAAAAACGCCTTTAATGCTGGTTTTCATATCACCGTCAACAATTATTTCTTTCCATTTATTCAGTTCAATTTTACCTTCAAGGAATTCAGTATTAGGAACATAACCTATAAAGATGAAAACACCATCCATAGGATGATTTTGAGTGTTTCCGGTCTTCAGATCAGTAATCTCAACACCATCGAGTTTTTCGTCACCATAAAAAGCAGTGATGGTTGATTCCATTATTAAATTGATTTTCGGATGGTTCCGGGCTTCTTCAATGGCAAATTCAAATGCCTGAAAGTGATCAAACTGATGGACTATGGTTACTTTGCTGGCATATTTGGTAAGGGAAACGGCTTCTTCGAGAGCCGAATTTCCACCTCCTACAACTATAATTTCCTTATCTGTAAAGAAATCCCCATCGCAAGTTGCACAATATGAAATGCCTTTGCCTTTCAACTTGTCTTCACCTTTTACACCGAGAGTGCGCGACCGTCCGCCTGGGCTTAGGATAACTGCATCGGCAGTATAATGTGTTCCATCGGCAAGAATAACTTCTTTTACGCTACCATCAAGGTTGATGCTTTCAACAAGAACATTAGCTTTGATATCGCAACCGAATTTTTTTGCCTGGTTTCGCATGATTATAGAAAGCTGATATCCACTGGTACTTTCAACACCGGGATAATTGGCAATTTCGTGAGTGAGAATCATCTGCCCACCAATAGTGCCTTCGTTAAGGATCAAAGTCCTTACCCTTGCACGCGACATGTAGATGCCTGCCGTAAGTCCGGCAGGGCCTGCACCTATAACTATAGCGTCATAATGGTTTTTGGAATCCATACTGCTTATTCGGCTGTTTTAAATTCGGAATCGAGAATGGTGCGAACCTGGGTCAATGACTGGATGCTGGAAGTTGCTTTTACCAGGTTACCGTTTTTGTAATACATAGTAAAAGGGATGCCCATGAAACTTTTTACTTCGGGGACCTTCCGGATTATGTGAGATTCAGGACTATCAAATTCCATATCGGCGAATTTTACATTGGTGTACTGACCTTCCAGTTCTTCCATGATTCCATAAACAGGGATACACATCGGACCCATGCGGCCACAGCAGATCATTACGTTTTCGTTTTCGCTGATAAATTTCTGGTGAGCATCAGCAGTTTCTATGTGTTTTAAATTTGTGTAAAGCATTTTTTTAGGATTTAGGGGTTTTTGTTTAGGATTTAGGGACGTAAATTATTTAAGAATTACTATCTCTGAGGAGATTTCCATTGCTTTTCGGTAGGCAGCTGAAACACCGCAATATTGTTCCTGTGAAAGGTTAACTGCTTTCTGAATCTTCTCAGGTTCGAGGCCTTCGCCCCTGAACTCATAAATGATATGCATAGAAGTATAGTGTTTCGGATGTTCCTCGGTCATTTCTGCTTCAACCCTGATATTGAAATACTGAAGTTCAATACGCATCTTTTTAAGGATTGAAACCACATCCATTCCTGTGCAACCTGCCAAAGAAGCAAGCATCAGTTCTTTGGGCCGGGCACCTTCATCGTTTCCGCCAACAACAGGCAAAGCATCCATTATAACATGATGGCCGCTTACAACAGCATCAAATTTCATATTTCCCTGCCACGATGTATCTACTGTATGTTTCATTTTAAATGTTCTTTTTGATTACGCTGCAAAATTACACTGACTTCTCATATATAAATGAATTCAAAGTTATACCTCGACAAGTAGTTTTTTAATATTGCACAAGTTTTAGTTTAATATAGTTCATGTTTCTAAAGAACTGAAATAGAATTAGGTTTACAAACAACAACAGATATAATACTTACTTTTGCATAATTGTTATTTATGAAATATGAAAACATACACTACTATTGATGATTGTGTGCTTGGCGGGCTTGAAGCCCCATGCTTTGGGAAACTTCTTCCTGAAGAAATTGACCTGGTAAAGGAAAGCAAGGTGCAGGTGTTGTTTCGTAGAGGCGAGAGTTTAACCAAGCAAGGTGCTTTTGCTTCAAGCGTATTATATATAGTAAACGGTTTGGCCAGGCTATATGTAATAGGCGATGCAAACCGTAACTTTAACCTGCGTATTATACAGAATGGGGAATTTATAGGGCTTTCTTCTGCTTTCAGCAAGCACACCTATGACTATTCGACTGTTGCATTGAAAGATACACTGGTTTGCCTTATTGAAAAAGATGCAATCGCTGGACTTATAAAAAGCAATGGGAATTTTGGCTATGGCCTGATAAAAAGGGTGTTTGAAAATGACATCTCAATGTACGACACCATCCGCAGTGTTATGTATAAACAAATGCATGGAAGACTTGCCGATGTTTTGCTTTACCTTGATACAATACATTATGAAAATGAGAGTATTTTTGGATTACTATCGCGTACTGAAATTGCTGACTTTGCTGGATTGTCAATGGAAAGTACGGTAAAACTGCTTAAAGAATACGAGAAAGAAGGCCTTGTAAAGCTTATCAACAAGGATATAAAAATACTTCAGCACGATGCTTTGATTGAGATTAGTAAGAGAGGGTAGGTACTAAAAAGAAAGGCGCATCAGGAAAAGGGGTGACAAGGAGAGAAATTTACTGCCAAATTTATTTTTTTGATGGGTCCTTTTCTTGCCCGTAACGGTGGCGCATTCCTTTTCCCTGGCCTTTTCCCTGGCCGTTTCCTTTTCCCTTGTTTTCGCACCCATATAACTCAGAATAAATTTGCGAAAGTTTTTGAGTTTGCTCTGGCGTACAGACTTTTTTAAGATCGAGGAATTGTTTTATGTTGGTCATCTGAAGTTTTTTCTGTTCCGTTACTATGTCATCGGCGAGTTTTACCACCAGATTATCATCGGTATCCTCTTTTGATAGTTCTTCCAGCAGAATTGCTTTCTTCTCCTTAATAGACGTCACAATTGGTTCGCTCGAAGTCTTATAAGCTGTATTTATCTCATTTACTTTGATGGATTGATCTGGTGTTAAGGATAATTCCTGTTTGAGCGCTATTCCGTGTTTAAGCCCAGAACCAGACACAGTTTCACTTGCCGGTTTCCGCATATATATGAAATATGTAGCCAGAGCTGTGATATTTATCAGCGCAAGAAAGATAAGTATCCAGAAAACAGTCCGGTTATTGTTAAAAATATTCATGGCCATGTGGTTTATTCAGTAAAGTGAAAGAGATCGTCAGTCATAAATTCAGGCACGTTCAGATCGGTTCTTACAGCCTCAATCATTTCATCGTTTTGAGTGTTTTGCGAATGTGTATCAGCAAAACCGGAACCGATAAAAAAACCAATAACCAAGGCTGCTGCCACCCCTGCACTTATTAATGTGGGTTGCAAAAGCCACCCAAAAGTAAAAATGGATGAATTTTGCCGTTTCTCCAGCCTGGATTTAATTCCCTGCATGATGCGTGTTTCGGCAAAAGGCCTGGGTTCAATGGATTTCTGTTCTTCCATCAAAGCAAGCATACTCCTAAATTCAGTCAAAATCCTGTTGCATTCGTCGCACTCGCTTATATGGTGATCCAATTGCTGAATCTGGAAAGGAGGTAATTCCTTTTCCAGGTAAGCAAATAATTCTTTTTGCAGTAATTCGCAGTGTTTCATTTTATTTTTTGTTTGAATATTCAGAAAACTGAACGATTAACTTCTTTTGCAGGTTCTGTTTAGCGCGCTGTAATAATGATTCGACACTTGCCAAACTGAGGTTCATGATTTCGGTAATTTCCTTGTACGACAATTCTTCATATTTACTAAGGATGAAGGCTGTTTTCTGGTTTTCGGGTAAACTATTTATTGCATTATCAAGAATCTGTTTCCGTTCTTTGTCCTCATACGAGTTGTCGTTAACAGAAGGTTCAGAAATCTTGGAGCTGGCATTGCCATCTGCTTTGTGAAAAAAGGTTTCAAACTGTTTTACCAATTGTTTACGCTTATTTTTTCGGACGAAATTTAACGATTTGTTAACTGTAACCCGGTAAATCCATGTAGATAATGAGGATGTTTTCTTAAACTGCCCGATTGATTCAAGAATTTCGATGCACACATCCTGGGCAAGGTCTTCGGCATCATCCATATCATGCACAAAGTGAAAGGCAGTGGTAATAACCTGCTTATGGTACTTATTTACCAGGAATTGTATAACCGGTTTGTCATTATTTAATATGCCGGTTATAAGTTCCTGGTCAGTCATCAATTTAGCTCAAAACAGAGGTTGAAAATTAAATGTTGTTCAATTTGGGATTTATCGGCTTGAGGATTTAACTTGAATCGTCCTAATCCTATTCAAAGTTCAAAGATATAATTTTCAACCTCTTCTTGGACTTCTTTTTTCAGAAACACCAATTATGATTGTTTTGTGAACCTTATAAAGCGGGACTTTTATCTTTTACAACAATTTCCGCGTCCGCGGCCCGATCCATTTCCATTCCGGCATTGGTTTCCCTGTCCATTCCTGTATTGGTTTCCCTGTCCGTTCTTGCATTGCTTTCCTGATTTATTTCCAACATCGGCGCGGTTATCGCAAACGCCATCGTTGTTTTTATCAACAAAATTTGCACCACGGCCGTTGCCTGCCCTTGTTCCGAAATTGTCGCAAACGCCGTTGTTGTCTTTGTCAACAAAATTGCCTGAAGTTGAGTTTGCAGCCTTTTGCTTTTCTGCTGGTTGGCTTGCAGTTTCATTGGTTTGGGCATGTACATTGATGGTAAAAAACATCATGATTGCCGCTGTTAGCATAATTTTACTTAGGTTTTTCATATTTGTAAGATTAAAAGGTTTGTGTTACTACGGTATAGACACACATGTTTGGAAAAACCAGCGGTCGGGCAGAGAATATTTTTAAGCATTAGTGATAAATCAGTATTGCAGATTGGAATTCAAAATATATGAGTACTCTCCGATAACCCCAAAATAAAGAAAACTACTAAGGCACTAAGAACACAAAGATTCACAAAGTGTTGATAATCAAAATTATAAACTTAGTGGACTTAGCGAAGCGATATCACAAACTCAAAAAAAAACAAGCAATTGTGAGTAAACTAAGAGCCTTTGTGACTTTGTGGCAAAAAAAGACTTGTCGGAGTGGATTCAACTTTCAACTGCTCGTTGGCATGGTTCAAAGCAGTAAATAGTACATTTTCGTTCATTTACCAATTTTAAGGCAAGCGGTAGCCCTGCCACACTCTCGCGCGCACCTTACTTTCAAGAAGCATTCGGGTAAAAATCTACCTACAAAACTTTGTTATTCCAATACACATAAGTAAAAACATATAGGCACATACCTATACAATGATGCCAATAAGTAAAATCATATAGGTATATACATATACGATTATACACATAAGTAAAAATATATAGGCACATACATATACGATGATGCCAATAAGTAAAAACATATAGGCACATACTTATACATCTATGCCAATAAGTAAAAATATATAAGCACATACATATACGATGATGCCAATAAATAATAAAATGTAGGCATATATTTATACCCTATTGCCAAAAAAAATATTTTTGATACTGCTTTCAACATGTTTATTTTCCGATTGTGTACTTTTACCAAACATTACTATAGCCCTTTAACCATACCAATTAACCTAAACAACAAAACCCATGGAAAATCCTGGAACCCCGTTACCCGAAGTAACGACAAAAAAGCGAAGTGCGGCCAATACGCCTGCTTCCGATTTAGATATTAAAGACTTGGCGCAAACCATTGCTTCGAGTTGGAAACTAAACCCGGCCCTAACACTTGTGTGGACCGATGCCACAACATTCGACAACACTGCTTTGCTGTTTGGCAACAGCCTGGGCCAACGCATGGTTACCGGTGGCGGTAGGGCAGTGGTAACTAACGACCTTAAAAACCTGGATGCCACTATTAACAAGCATGTGGATTACCTGAAGGACTACCTGAAAGAAAAATATGGCAAAGAGAATTATGCCTCGCATTTCCAACAGTTTGGCATCGTGCTGAAAGGCACCACCTACACATTTCCGGCCGACCGCAACAAACGCAACGAGGCACTAAAGCAAACATTGCTTGCGCTACAGGCAACCCACTTGCAGGATAGGACGTACGGGCTGGTATTTTGGCAACAATTAAGCGAACAGTACGATGCAGCCTTAAACCTTTCCATTTCCACCGATGGCAGTGTGGCAGGCTTGGTTAAAACCAAAAACGAGCACAAGCAACACATCGTTAAAACCCTCAATGCGCTTATACATATACTAAAGGGCAATTACCCCGATACTTACCCCAATGTAATGCGCGAATGGGGTTTCCAAAAGGAGAAATATTGAGGCACTCCCCCTTGCAATCGCAGCCATTGCAGCAAAAACCGCACGCAACAGATATATGGGGCGTGCGGTTGTTTTTTTTTGGGGATACAATCAATTTGTTACGAGGTATATGTGGTGGTGTTACCTGATCGCTGTAATAGCTTTCAAGGTAATTTTGATCTTTGTTCTGCTGTTCAGGAAATAGGACAGTTTTCACCAAATATGGAATCCTTACTCAACAAACATTTAATAAGTTAGCTTACTACACCATAGCCTTCACTTTGCCTTTTGAAGTTTCGGCAGACTCAACTCATCGCTTATAACTTTTAACCTCCGCCTTTTGACTTTTGTCTTTTGACCTTTTTTTACTTACTCCACTACCGTCATTTCATCAACCAACCTTTTGGCTCCGGCCATTTTATCGATAATAAACAGGCAATAGCGTATATCCAACGAAATATTGCGGCATTGGTCGGGATCGTACATCAGGTCGCTCATGGTACCTTCCCAGCAGCGGTCGAAATTGATACCTATCAGTTGTCCATCGGCATTTAGCACCGGACTGCCACTATTCCCCCCTGTGGTGTGGTTGCTGGCGATAAAAGCAACATGCATGCTTTTATCGGCATCGGCATAGCGTCCATAATCGCGTAGGTTATATAATTCTTTAAGTTTGGGTTCAACTTTATAGTCGTAAATATCAGGGTTTTCTTTCTGCATGATTCCATCTAAAGTAGTGAACCATTTGTATTCAACTGCATCGGCAGGCTGAAAGCTTTTCACATTTCCATAAGCGACACGCAACGTGGAATTAGCATCAGGATAGAAACGTTTTTCGGGCTGCATTTCCATTTGGGCTGCCATGTACAGTCGTTGCAGGCTGTCGTTGGAGGCATTAAAAGAGTTTACGATAGGCGCAAAGCTGTTTAACATATACGAATAAACCCCAGTCGCTAAAATATAGGCAGGGTCTTTTTCTATTTTACGAACATCGCCACGCTCAAAACCCGACAGGAAGGAAAGAAGCCGGACCGAATCGGCAAACATGGTTTTCTTGTACAAATCATTTGACCATGCAGGGATACTTCCTTTGTATTTGGCCGCAGTTTCTTTTACTACAGACACTTGCATCGAACTTTCGCACGAAAGCGTATAAGTTGCCATTAAAGCTTCGAATAACTGCTTGTCCACATTTGTGTTGTAATTTTTATAGAATGCAACCGCAGAGGATATAAGCTGTTCCGCTGTCTTTTTAATATCGGCTTCAGTTTTTGATTTATCGGCACATTGCTTTACCAGATTGGCATAGCTGTTGGCGAAGCGCACCAATTCGATGCCGAGCAAACCTTCGGTGAGATACGTATAAGCATTGTTTACAGGCACAAACGCACTATAAATTGTGCCGAAAGATGGAAGCAACTGTCCGTATTCCGCATTTTTTTCGGTATTCGATTGTGCCCACTTTTGGAAGTCGCGTTCAAAAGCTTGTTTTTTTTCGATTGCATCCAAGCGTTTTATCCCGCGGGTTTCGCCAATCATTTTCTTCCAGTAATTGGCAATGCTAGCCGCTTTCGCCGAATATTGTAAGCGTGTGAGACGGTCGCCATCCATGGCTTTGTCGATAATATCGAGCCTCTGCTGCCTCAATCCTATTGCAATCGGGTTATCCTGCAAGGCCGTCATATCAACAGCATACGATGGTAGGTACTCCTGTGTTGTGCCCGGGAAACCATAGACGAAAGTAAAATCACCTTCCTTTACGCCTTTCAACGAAACAGTAAGATGTTTGGCAGGCTGGTACGGAACATTGTTTTTGGAATACTCGGCTGGCTTATTCTCCTTATTGGCATAAATCCTGAACATCGAGAAATCGCCTGTATGCCTTGGCCACATCCAATTGTCAGTATCGCCGCCAAATTTTCCGATATTTGATGGAGGGGCACCAACCAAACGGACATCGGTAAAAGTTTCGGAAACAAACAAATAATACTGGTTCCCGCCAAAAAAAGATTTCACCTGAGCAGAATAATGCGTGCCATTAATTGCTGCTTTTACAAGCACTTTGTTGTTGGCCACAACAATGGAATCGCGCATTTTCTGGCTCATTTTATCATTCACGCCTTTCAAAGTTTGAACAGTAACTTCTTCCATCCTAACCAGAAAAGTTACGCTGAGGCCAGGATTCGGCAACTCCTCTTCCATACGCTGCGCCCAAAAACCATTGGTCAGATAATCATGTTCGAGGGAACTGTGCTTTTGTATATTGCCATATCCGCAATGATGGTTGGTGAGCAAAAGCCCCTGGGCCGAAACCAATTCGCCGGTGCAACCTCCGCCAAAAAGCACAATAGCATCTTTTAGGCTCGAATGGTTTACCGAATAAATATCCTCAGCCGTAATCTTCATCCCCATATCGCGCATCTCCTTTTCGTTGAGTTGCGAAAGCAGCAAAGGCAACCACATGCCTTCGCCGGCATGGCTTAGGTTGATAAAAAGACTAAGTATGACAGTGATGATAAAAATCTTTGTTTTCATGGATTTGTGTAAAATTAAGTGTAAAAAAAAATCTCCTCGTGATGCTAATTATTTGGGAACGCTCAGGTTTTTCACCTGAACATAAAAGTTTTTATCTGTTCCGATTTTAGCATTTTTATCCGTTGTTACTTGCTTCCATTCTGTTGCTGGATAAACCAATTTGGTTGTATTATCCAAAGTGATTTTTAAAGGCATATCAAAGCCAACCACACAATTGCTCCAGCGGTATTTTAAAATATCTTCTTTAAGGGTGTATTCAAAAAAGGGTATCCGTACATCGCGCAAGTATTGGTTGAAAAATGGTTTTAAGTCCTTGCCAGTGGATTCGCTCATATAATCCTCAATTTGTTCGGTCGTAACTGTTTGATGATAAAACTGTTCGCTCATGCCCCTAATCATTTCCCTGAATTTTTCGTCATCATCAACAACCTGCCTGAGTGTATGGAGCATATTTGCACCTTTGTAGTACATGTCGTGAGATCCTTCAGTATTTACATCGTAAGGCCCAATGACCGGCCGGTCGTTCCTTACTTTCGCGCGTGTTCCAATCACATAATCAGAGCAAGCTTGTTTGCTAAAATGATAGTCCAGGAAAAGGCTTTCGGAGTATGCGCCAAAAGCTTCGTGTATCCACATATCGGCAACATCCTTGCTGGTAATACTGTTCCCGAACCATTCGTGCGCCGATTCGTGTACAATTATAAAATCGAATTTCAATCCCCAGCCCGTGTTGCTTTCATCGGTTTTAACATACCCGTTTTCGTATCCGTTGCCGTAAGTTACCGAACTTTGGTGTTCCATTCCCGGGTATGGGACTTCAATAAGCTTGTAACTGTCTTCGTAAAATGGATACGGGCCAAACCAATATTCAAGTGCTTCCATCATCCTTTTTACTTCCCTGAACTGGAGTTTTGCTTTTTCCAGATTATAGCTCAACACATAATAATCACAATCTAAAATACCTTTTTCGCCCTTATATTTTTCGCCAAAATACACATAATCAGCAATATTCAGATTTACACAATAATTATTAATTGGTTTCGAAACAAACCAGGTGAAAGTTGTGGAATGATCGGCATTTTTGATGCTGCCACGCAACCTTCCGTTCGACACATCGGTAAGCCCTTCAGGCACTCTTACTGTGATTAACACGCTGTCGGGTTCGTCGTACTGATGGTCTTTGCAAGGCCACCATAAACTTGCACCATCGCCCTGACAGGTGGTTACAATCAGTGGGTTTTGATTGGCATCGCGTTTCCATGATAAACCCCCGCTCCAGGGTGGCTTTACGCTTACTTTCGGCTTGCCACCAAAATCAATAATTATTTCGTTATAGTCGCCGGCAACTTGCTTTTTAGTCAGCATTATGAAATAAGCATTGCCATCTCGATTATAAGTGAGCATTTTGCCATCTTGGGTAATTTTCGATATCTGCATGGGATACTGAAGGTCGATCTGCAAAATCTGACATTCGTTCAACACCTTGTACCTAATTGTGTTGCTGCCTTTCAGCGAACTATCCGATGGATTTACCTTCACATCAAGATGATAGTAGGACAAATCCCACCAAATGCGCTCTTTGGTAATTGAACCTCGTAAAGTATCCTGATGCGTAAACTTTGGATTTTGTCCATAAATAACTGAGGACAAAATGAAAGAAAGAAAAAGCAGGATAGCGAATTTCGATTTTTTCATGTGTCAATTAAAATTTTAGTACCCATCACTTTATTTACATCTTGAAAATTGATCAAAAAAATAATCCACCAACTCACCTAACAGCCTAATGCCTAACAGCCTAATTGCCTAACAACCTAACAGCCTAACAGCCTATCTCCCAGCAATTGTCTCAATTTCCACCAATGCACCTAATGGAAGTTTAACCACGCCATAAGCAGCGCGGGCAGGAGAGCTTTCGGGATAATATTTTCCATAAACCTCGTTCATGGCGGCGAAATTATCCATGTCGCTCAAGAGGCAAGTCGATTTTACAACATCGGCAAACGTAAAACCAGCCTCAGCCAATATTGCACCGATATTTTTCATTACCTGTTCGGTTTGCTCCTTTATGCCGCCTTCAACAATTTTTGAAGTTGCTGGGTCGATGGGTATTTGTCCGGAAACAAACAACATCCCATGCATTTCGATAGCTTGGCTGTATGGGCCAATGGCCTTTGGCGCTTTATCGGTAAAAATTACAGTTTTCATGGTTTTATTTTTGGGGGATCGGATTAAAAAAAATGATTTTTTGGATTGCGATTATTGGATGGAAATCAAGCAAATTTACGAATGGGGCTGATTTTAAAGGTTATCCCTGAAATCCTTTTTCCGCGTAAGCTTCATATCCTGAAGCAAGGATGATTTGGCGTTGATCTGAAAATTCCAGCTTTTCTGGTTTCCATAAGGGATCCAACTAAAACGCATTTCCCAGCAATGAAGGTCGCGGTAAAAGGTAACTTGGGTAAAGGCAAAATCTTTCTGCTGAAAATCGTAACC
>CAIRHD010000132.1 GCA_903878265.1 uncultured Bacteroidales bacterium
TGCAGAACGAAGAACTTACACTGTTGATAGAACAAGCTGGAGTGGCTGCCAGAAAATACACCGATTTGTATGATTTTGCACCTTCGGGGTATTATTTGCTTACCAATAATAGCGAAATTATCGAGGTGAACATAAACGGTGCAAGGATGCTTGGCAAAGACCGCTCCCGTTTAAAAAGCAGCCTGTTTGGCTTTTTCGTTTCCGACAAAACAAAGCCTATTTTTTGGGCCTTCCTGGATAAAGCTTTTAAAAGCACTGTTAACGAAACTTGCGAAGTTTTGCTGTTGGCCGGTGGCAACCAGCCTATTAATGTACACCTCACAGGCCTCATTGCCGAAAACAAAACAACATGCCTTGTAACCGCGGTTGATATTACCGAGCGTAAACTGGCGGAAGAAACCCTGAGGCTGAACGAAGAAAAATATCGCTCCCTGTATTCCAATATGATCGAAGGGGCAGCTTTGCATACACTCGTTTACGACAAGCTAGGAAAGCCCGAGGACTATATTATTGTTGAAGTAAACCCTGCATTTGAGGCTCTTCTTGGTATCCCTAAAGAGGCAGTGGTAAACAATACGAGCAAGCAAGCGTATCATGTTGACGAGCCGCCTTACCTGGAAACCTATTCGAGGGTTGCCCTTACAGGGAAACCAGAGACTTTCGAAACCTATTTTGCCCCTCTGGATAAATATTTTTCTATTTCGGTTTACTGTCCTTTTAAAGGGAGTTTTGTTACTGTTTTCGAAAACATCACCGAGCGTAAAAAGGCAGATGAATATGTAAGGCTTAGTGAAGTCAAGTTTAAAAATCTGGTAATTAACATGCCGGTTGGCGTGCTTTTACAAGGGCCAAATGCCGAAATTACCTTAAGCAATTCCAAGGCCCTCGAACTGCTTGGGCTTACCGAAGACCAATTGATGGGAATAACCTCTTTCGACCCCGCCTGGAATGTAATCCACGAAGACGGTTCGCCGTTTCCCGGAAATACCCATCCGGTTCCACAGGCAATTGCCACTCGCCTACCCGTGAGAAGTGTTATAATGGGGGTTTACCGGCCTACCACAAACAACCGTGTGTGGTTGATGGTTGATGCCGTGCCCCAGTTAAACGACGATGGCACAGTGAACCATGTGATTTGTACATTCATTGATATTGCGGAACGCAAAAAAGCGGAAGAGGCATTGTATCAGTCGGAGCACAAACTCGAAACCATGCTACAAACTGTGGTAGAAGGTATGGTAACCGTTGACCTAAACGGCGAAATTACCTATTGCAACAAGGCTGCCGCACATATCCTGGACATGAGCAAAAACATTTTGGGCAAATACTATCAAAGCCGCGAATGGAACCAGGTTGATATACAGGGCAAGCCTTATCCCGCCGATCAACTGCCGCTGGCAATTGCATTGCGCGAGCAGCGTACCGTTACCAATATTGAACATGCACTGGTTTCTGCCAACGGCGACTGGAAGTGGATTTCGGTAAATGCCGCGCCTCTCTTTGGCGATAATGGCCAATTGACCGGTGGGATTGCAAACTTTCGCGACATTACCGAGCAAAAGCAAGCAGAAGTGGAACTCCAAAAAAGCAAAGAGCAGTCAAAAGACTTGTCAAATCAATTAGAAGCTATTTTAGACCATATTCCCGGCCTGGTTTTTTACAAGGACAAACTGAATAATTTTATCCGTGTAAACAAATATTTGGCCGATGCCCATCATAAAAACAAAGAAGACTTGGAAGGCATAAACCTATCCGACTTGTACACCGATGCTGTTGCCGCACAATACTATCAGGACGATTTGTCTGTAATTGATTCAAAGTTAGCAAAGTTGAATATCGAAGAGCCATGGGAAACTCCCGAAGGCCTGAAATGGGTAAGCACGAGCAAGATCCCATTTATTGGCGAAAATGGCGATGTTACTGGGGTAATTGGTATATCGATGGATATTTCCGAACGTAAAAAGGCGGAAATCGTATTGAGAGAAAATGAAGTCCAATACCGAAACCTTGCTGACTCAGGGATGGCGCTCATCTGGAAATCCGGCACAGATAAGCTATGCAATTATTTTAACGAACCGTGGTTAAAATTTACGGGGCGGACCCTCGAACAAGAAATGGGAAATGGCTGGACTGAAGGCGTTCATCCCGATGATTTTGAACTCTGCCTCAAAACCTACGTAGAGGCATTTGATAAACGCGAAAAGTTTAAAATGGAATACCGACTTCGCAATGCAAATGGCGAATACAAATGGCTGATGGATATGGGAACCCCAAACTTTAGCATCAATAACGAATTTGTCGGGTATATTGGCCATTGCTTCGATATCTCAGAACTAAAGCAGGCAGAGGAATCGCTTCGCGAAAGCGAACTTAAATACCGCCTGTTGACCGAAAATGCTGCCGATGTAATCTGGGTGTTAAATCTAACAACTGGCAAATTTTCCTATATCAGCCCTTCGGTGTTCGAGTTAAGAGGCATTACTGCCGAAGAAGCCATGCACGAAACCCTGGAAGATTCGCTTGTGCCCGATTCCATTGCAGTAGTAAACGAAGCTATTGTAAAAAATACACTTAACTTTATCGAGCACCCCGAAACCCCTAATTATTATATCAATGAGGTTCAACAATATTGCAAGGACGGAAGTATAATATGGGTAGAAGTGTCAACCCAATTCCGCTACGGCCCATCAGGAGGTTTAGAAGTGGTAGGTGTGAGCCGCAATATCGACGAAAGGAAAAAAATACAGGAAGATCTGCGCAAAAGCGAAGAACATATCCGGCTTCTGCTCAATTCAACAGCAGAGGCAATCTATGGAATCGATTTGGATGGCAAATGCACTTTCTCCAACA
>CAIRHD010000133.1 GCA_903878265.1 uncultured Bacteroidales bacterium
AGCTGGCCTTTTTGCTGGGCCGATTTTATGGCTGGGATTATAACTTCCTTTTCCTGGTTTCCTATAAGCCCGTCGTCGCCGGCATGTGGGTTAAGGCCCAAAATGGCAATGCGTGGTTTGCGGATATCGAAATCTTTGCGCAACGAATCTTCGAGTATGCGTATCTTATCCAAAATCAAGGTAGTGGTTATAGTTTGTGCTACCTGATCGAGGGGGATATGTTCGGTAATAACGCCAATCCGCACATTTTCGCCAACCATAAGCATAAGGTACGAGCTTACCCCGAATTTTTCGGCCAGATAACCTGTATGGCCTGTAAACGCTTGATTTGCTGCATCATGAACATTGTGTTTGTTCACAGGTGCAGTAACCATCACATCAACAAGTCCTTTTTTCAAATCCTCGACTGCGGCATTTATGGAAAGCAGTGCCATTTCGCCGGCAGCAACCGTTGATTCGCCCATTTCAATTTTCACTTCCTTATCCGAAAGGTTTACAAGGTTTGCCTTTTTTGGCGAAGCCTGATCGGCAGATCGGATAATATTGAAACTAAAATCAGGGATATTCAGCATTTTACGGTGATACGAAGCTGCTTTGGAAATGCCATAAACAATCGGCACAAAAAGTTCGGTAATGCGCTGGTCGAGACAGGCTTTGATGATTACCTCATAGCTAATACTGTTAATATCGCCATGTGTAATGCCGACAGCAATACGGTTTTCGTTTTCGGAAGTACGGATCATGCTTTTTTTGTTTATTTCCTTTGCTGCAAAGATAAGCTTTTGCCTTTACTGTTTGTTCTTATACAGCAAATTGTTACTTTTGTTTATGAGTACGCATAGTAAAAGGAATTGGGCACAGAATCAGGAATCTGATTTTTCACCTACCTTTTTCTGCACTCTATCTTCCAACAACCTCCAACAAACAACCGCCAATGAACACTTGCCTTTTTGTGAGCGATTTGCATGGTAAAATGAGCCGGTACGAAGCCCTTTTAAAAATAATAAAGAAGGAGAAGCCGGATTTCGTTTTTCTTGGTGGCGATTTATTGCCTCACCGAAGAGTACAAAACCAATTTGACCCCAACGGTGAAGGTAATTTTATCATGGATTTTTTATTCCGGAAGTTCGAAATACTGAAGGATACAATGGAATGTGCCTATCCCGATGTTTTTCTTATTCCTGGAAACGATGACAGGAAAATAATATTCGATTCGGTTGCCGAAGGCGAAAAAGCCGATTTGTGGCGAAACATCCATAAGCAATGTGTTACTATTGGGAAATACAGATTTTATGGATATGGTTGCGTGCCCCCAACGCCATTTATGATCAAAGATTGGGAGCGGTTTGATAATTCGAAAGAAATTAATGACGATTGCATTGCGCCCAAGTACGGGTTTCATTCGTTTCCGCCCGACCACGATCCTGAAAATGACACAATTGAAAACGATGTTAAAACCATTATCGGAAACGACGATTTGGAATTCGGAATTTTCCTTTTCCATTCGCCACCATTTCAAACCGTACTCGACCATGCTTTAATCCGAAATGATAGGCTCGGAAATGAAACATCGGCAAGAAATGTTGGCAGCAAAGCTATCCGCAATTTTATTGAAACAGCAAAACCCTATATAACCATGCACGGCCATATTCACGAGTCGGCAAGCATCACAGGGCAATGGGAACAAAGGTTAGGAAGAACATGGCTTTGTTCGGCTGCACACGATGGGCCGGAATTGTCGGTTATTACATTCAACCTGAACGAACCGCAATCAGCAAACAGAAGACTGATAAAAGTATAAAGCCCAATGTGGCTGAATTACTATTGAAGCTTTGTATAATGGATATAAAGTTTTAAATCCGATTGTGGCGAAGCCGTGCCATTTAACACCAGCCGCGTTCCTACATAAGAAGCACTTGGGATAATAAGGTGCAAGCCGTTGCTGTTAATTTTTCCAGTCAATACCTGTTGGATATACCGCGTAAGCCGAAAACGATAGGTATTCGACCTACTGTTGTAATAGCCGTCGAAAGCTGCTGCATCATCACTTTCATCGATAATAGGATACGGGCTGCTGGTTCCAGCTTCGCCCACGCCCCGTAAAGTTACTGAAGTAGGATTGGAAAAAATATCCGAAACAGAACCGTTGCCTAAAATAAGTTGGGCATCATTTACAATAATCTTTTCGTTCTCGAACCATTTGTTTAGGTAAGGAAACTCTATTTTTATTTTTGCACCTGCCATACCTTGAGCAAACAAAAACTGTTGCCCAAGTTCGGTATTTCCTTCCATTTGCTGTTTCAAAATGGGGATAGCTTCTTCATATCCGTTATGGTCGTAGTTTTGGAACCTGGAACATGCGCTGGCTAAAGCAAAACTATAACTAAGGGAATCCTCGGTATTGTGGTAGAACATTTGTATGCGGCTATAATCCGATGGCAAGCTGAAATTGACGATACAACCTTTTCCTGGCATATTCTGCGGTTCGGCAACTATGCAAATTCCTTTAAAAAATTTCACAAATTCCACGTTATTGTTCAGGAAAGTGGTGTCTTCGGCTCCCATAATGTAATTCCCAAAAGTGGAATTTATCGGAATCCTAAGCATTGGCGCTTGGGTCTTGCCGCCATAGTATGCACTGTCGTGGGGTCTTGGTTGAAATGTCATTTCTCCCAAAGGATTGGCCGCATCGTAACTCAGCTTGGTGTTGGAATATGCGTGTATCGAATCGACAATATCCTCCTTCAAACGGTAGATATGGAACGTCATATTGCTGAGTGTATCGCCGTACGAACTTTTATAGGGCAGGTAAAGGAATGCGGAATCGAAAACAGGGCTTGTGCCAAATCGCAGCCTACTGGTTGTGATAAAAATTTGCGAAAAAAGGCTTGCCGATGTTTTTCCGAAAATAGGGTCGTACATACTGCCAATCTGCGCATAGCTGAGGTTTCGCGTATAAACCGAATCTTCGGCAATAGAGTAGGCCCTGATCTGCACAGTATCAGTATAACCCAACTTGAGCAAATCAATTGGTTCGAGAAGACCAATACCAATAGGCGATAACTCTTTGGTACACGATGAAAATAAAAGTATAAGAAGTGAAAATAATGTTGCCGTACTTAGAATTGCTGTCCTGTTCAAAATTGGAAACTTTTGTTGGTTGATGATAAAATTTGCTGTGAATTGGGAGCGTTTATCCGTGCAGTATTTTTTCGTAAAACTCATTATATACATTGATATAATTATCCCCGTCTTGAAATGGAAGTGTCGGTTTGCCCGATTGAATTATATACTCGGCCAAGATAGGGTTGATTTCGGGGCTTGCTATAATGATACCGTTCGACATATCGATAGAAGATTTCATCAAGTTGATAAAATCGGGTTTTTTAAAATGCTTGAGGTCTTTTAGGGCAATGCCTTCGTGCTTTAACTTTAACTGGAGGTTTTTGTTAAGCGGTTCGGTAAAATCATCATCATATATCGACATGATAACTTTTGAAGCGGAGAAAAGAGGGTTTTCGTAATAAACTTTTTTTACATAAAGCGGCGTGAGTGCCGACATCCAGCCATGGCAATGTACAATATCAGGGCTCCATCCGAGTTTTTTCACCGTTTCCAAAACGCCTCTTGCGAAAAAAATCGCACGTTCGTCGTTATCATCAAAAAACACGTTGTTTTTATCGCGATAAACGTATTTTCGGTGGAAATAGTCCTCATTATCAATAAAATAGATTTGCATCCTCGCTTGTTGTATCGAAGCTACTTTTATGATAAGTGAATGGTCGGTGTCGTCGATTATAAGGTTCATGCCCGAAAGCCGGATAACTTCGTGAAGTTGGTTCCTTCGTTCGTTTATGCTGCCAAAACGAGGCATGAAAGTCCGGATTTCCCGTCCTTTTTCCTGGATAATTTGTGGTAAATGCCTTGAAATAAGCCCCATAGGACTATCCTTCATAAAGGGAGTTATATCCTGTGTTACAAATAGAATTTTTGTTTTCTCCATATTTAAGCACCTCACTATTTTGGGATTGCAAAGTTAGGAAAAATATTGGCACTGAACCTATAAGGAGTTTTCATAACATATCTAAAATTGTGATACTCCAACTTATGTTGTGATAATATTGCTTTCCCACCACCACAATTTTCATACTTATACATTATATTATAGGGTTTTGGGGCCATTTTCCCAATATAAATACCCATTGTTAATATTTCATAAACGGTACTTAAAATATTTATTAGGCTTTTTGTCTATTCTACAATCCGCAACGATTCTCAAAAGGATATCATGTCCCCAACTTCAATTCCTTGTTTTTTGGCGTAACCGGCATTAACTTCAACAACATAAAGTGCGGGTTTGCCCGATGGTATCTGTTCGAGAGAATACGGTTTGCAGTTTCGGTTTATGCTTACAATGCGGCGGTCTGAATCGACAAATAAAATATCCAGGGGAATGATTGTGTTTTTCATCCAAAATGCCTGCAATTCTTCCGTGCCCATCAGGAACAGCATCCCAGCGTTTTCGGCCATCGAATCCCTATACATGAGGCCCTGTTCCCTTGCCTCATCATCATCGGCAACTTCAATATCAATTGTTGTTATCACCTCGTTAGTCCTGCTATTCAAAAACCTCAGTTCGCCATCCTTGCGGAATACAGTGTTTGGCTTAGTAGGTTTTTCAATAATTGTGCTGTCAACTGGTTTACGCGATGGCTTTTTTGCTGGATTCATAAATAATATGAGAAGGCTGATAACTACTATCAAAAATAGGATTACCGCTATTGTAATGTTATAAGTCGAGAATTTGCGAGGCATTAGGATTTGGTATATAAGAGTTTATGTTTTGTATTTATTTGCAGCTGAAAACAATCTGTTAAAAACTAAAATCCGAATAAACAGGTAGGTGGTCGCTGAAACCGCCAATGTATTTTGCGCCGTAATATGTTCGGAAAGGTTTTTTGCCAAACCACACCTCGTCGTCCTGTAATAAGAAAGGAGCATCAAATATTTGCATTCCGTGTGGTGTGGTGTACGATAGCAATGGCCTGGAAATGATTATATGGTCGATTGTTTCCCATTCCTCACGAAATTTTATCGTGCCTTTTTTCCACGAAAGGCCGGCTCCTGCAAGCATATTGTACAAATCATCGGGTGCGAGGTTTGTCGAATCCATTTTGGCCCGCAACACTTTGCTGACACTTTCGTCGTAAGGCGAATCGTTCAAATCGCCTATAATCAGTATGTTTGCGTTAGGATTTACTGTCAGCAGCGAATCGGAAAGTTTCCTTAATACCGATGCAACATATTTTCTTTTAGGGATTGTAACCGTTGCGCCACCAAATTTTGATGGCCAATGGTTTACAAAAATATTCAGCGTATCGCGTTTGCAGGCAATCCCTTTCACGAAAAGGATATCGCGGGTCCGGGCGGCAGTATCAAAAGGAAAGCGGATAGAAAAAGGATAACTAAAAAGGACTTTGAACTTGTCTGGCCGATAGAGCAAGGCCACATCAATACCTCGCGGGTCGGGCGAGTTGCGGTGGATGATTTTGTAGCCGAAATTTTTTAGTGGCGTATCGTTCGTAAGTCCATAAAGCACACTATAATCTTCCACTTCGCATACGCCGATGAGTTCCGGTGGATCCCAACCACCAACCGCAAGCACAACTTTGGCAATGTTTATTTGCTTGCGCTTCAAGCGGTTGTATGTCCAGCCCCTCATCCCTCCAGGTTGATATTCCTCATCGGAAGTTATGCTGTCTTCAGTTGGGTTGAACAAGTTTTCGACATTATAGAACATAACACGCATTTCAGCGGCATCCCTTTTGTTGCCATTCGTCTGCAGAAAAACAGTTTTATTTTCACCCAGGCCTTTTGTTTCTTGGGCTTTAGCCGAAACAGCCATCAAAACAGCAAAAGCACATAATCGCAAATACATATAACCCATATCCATCCAATCACTATCGTTGAGTTTTCAAAGGTAATAAAATATTGGGTTTGCTACCTGAATGTTAATTCCATTGGCCAATTCTTATTTTGTAGTGTATATAGTTTTCAAAACGATTGATTTAGCGTTCGGTGGGCAAAAAGAAGAAACAGTCACAACACGACATATCTTTTAAATTGGGCCGGATAATGGTGTCAAAGGGATTTATTTGAGCACGTCGATATTTTCGAGGAAATGGAGTGGTAATTCATTCCACATGAAAAATTAAGTCAAATTCCTGATAAGATAAAATCAAAGCAGGATATTATACTTGATGGATTTTGCAACCCACTTCAAATACTGGGTAGTTGTTTTACATTAACGATAGCGGCTTTTTCTTACCTTGAAAGGACATTTTTTGCCTTCGAATAGAGCGTTTTTGTCTTTAGGGAAAAAATATTTTTTTTGCTTGTAGGGGTAAAACCGTTTTCAAGTGTCTATATAGGTAGAAAGTTTGCCGGTGCAATAGTTGGAATGAAATAAATTATCCTCTCAAAATAACTTAGAACGCTGACAAACAAAGAAATAAAGGGTTTTTAGGTATGTTTTTTTTGAAAACAATGTTGATTGTTTTCAAAAAAAGCTATTTTTGCGCTCATTTTGGTTTATCCTGAGTGAAAAGTTTTCAACAAATGTGAATAACTACGATTAATAGAATAACTAAATCAATCAATTATTAACTAAATCTTAAATCTGGAAAAGAAAAAGAAAAAGCGAAAAAAAAAAGAACTTTAAGAAAATGCGCCTTCTTGGTGCAGGATTACAATCACTTACTTACAATTCAATTATTATTAACAAAACCAAAAAACAAAATGAGAAAATTTCTTACTTTACTAACCCTGGTTGTATTTATTACATTCAGTGGTTACAGTGCGGTAACAGGTTATTCATGGTCCATGACGAATGGTACTTACACTCCAGCAACTGGAGTTACTGTACTTGGAACTGGTACTGTTGACGACACCAGTTACCCTGGTTTGCCTATTGGGTTTACCTTTACCTTCGATGGTACGGCTTATACCCAATTTAGCGTAAACGCCAATGGGTTTTTGGCAATGGGTGCTACCATTTCGAGCAGCTATACGCCAATCAGCTCCGGTGCTTCCAACAATATTGTTTCGGCCCTCGGACGCGACCTTCAAGGTAACACAGCCGGCGAAATTGCGTATGTAACTACAGGTGCAGCACCTAACCGCGTGTTGACAGTACAATGGAAAGATTACCGTCCATATGCTGCTACCGGTTATGCTTACAACTTCCAGATTAAACTTTACGAAACCTTGAACAAGGTTGATATCGTTTATGGAAGCTTTACCAACCCTGCACTTTATACCTGTCAGACAGGTATCCGTGGTGCTGCAAATACCGATTTCAACAACCGCACAACCACTACAAGCTGGGCTGCTTCCACACCAGGTGCAACCAATGCTGCAACAATGGATTTGAACGCTACAGTTGTTCCTGCAAGCGGACTTACCTACACTTATGCTATCGTTGCCCCAGGTAACGTAGTTATCGGAACACCTGCTAACGGTGCAACCGGAATTACCCCAACTGCTACCCTCAACTGGACCCCAGGTCTAACCGGTGGCGGACCTTCAGGATACAAAGTGTATTTTGGAACCAATAACCCTCCAACCAACCTTGAAAATGGTACCGTAGTTACTTCACCAACTTACGATCCATTTGGTGCTGGAAACATGGCTCTTAATACCACTTATTATTGGTCAATTATCCCTTTTAACGGAGCAGGTCAGCCAGCAACGGCTCCTGTATGGTCATTCACTACTTTGGCCGGTTTCGGTTCATTGGTAGGCTATGTATATGATTGCTTAAACGTTCCTGTTGCTGGTGCAACTGTAGGTTTACAGCCTGCTAATGCCCCAACACAAGTTACTGGTGCCGATGGTAAATTCCAATTTTTGAACATTCCTGCTACTACCTATACTTTAGCAGCTACAAAAGTTGGTTACAATACCGTTGCCGTTCCTGGTGTTATTATTGATCCTAACTTGGTTACAAACCAGAACGTAATCCTTACCCAGCCTACTATGGCAGTTACGCCTAACCCTTACAACGTATCGGTTAGCCCTAACGAACTGCTCACAGGTGCATTGGTTGTTGCAAACCAAGGTTGCGGACCACTTACATGGACAGCTACCATTGCTTACGGACAGGCTGACCACACTTGGTTAACCATGCCAACCCTTACAGGTACTGTTCCTTCAACTGCAACCGGAAGTGCTCCTGCATTTTTCAATGCTACTGGCCTTACCGCTGGTACGGTTCGTTCAGCTAATGTTACTTTCACCCCAAGCCCAGCTATCGGACCAGCCCTTGTTGTTCCTGTAACTATGATTGTTGGTGGTGCAACTTTAGTTCCTGTTACCAACCTTGCAGGTTCAATTACCAACCAGATGACCGGTGCCACAACCCTCACATGGGACTGTGTTCCAAGTGCTGGATTCTTGTATTATACCGTAAAACGTAATGGAGTTCAGGTTGCAGTTGTTCCTACAGCTTTAACCTACAGCGAGGTTGTTCCTGCTTATGGCATTTACAACTATTGCGTTGACGCTATCTATACCGAAGGCGCAACTGCTGCTGTTTGTACCCCTGTTGAATGGTCGAACCCAACTATGACCTGGACACCTGCTGCCCTTGCACATACCCAGTTTACCCTTACACATGCTAATGTTCCTTTGACAATCGGCAACACCGGTCTTGGAACTTTATCCTATACTTTCCCTGATTGGGTTGACAATTCTGGCGATGCCCCAATGGCATATTGCACAGCTACCGCAACCGCTTGCGACGAATTTATCGGCAACGTAGCTTTTGGAACTATCAACAAAGCTAGTGCTTGTAACAATTATAGCAACTTCACAACCACATCGACCGACCTTGTAAAAGGTTTATCTTACCCAATGACAGTTGTTAACGGTGGTAACGCTTATGGAACCGATGCTGTTTATGCATGGATCGATTTTAACCATAACGATACATTCGATGCTTCGGAACTTTTCTCGCTTACTACTAATGCTGGTGGCGCAAACTTTACCGGAAACATTACTATCCCTGTAACAGCTATGTCGGGCAATACCACCATGCGTGTTCGTATGTCGTATTCCACAGCAGCTAACCCTTGCGGTTCGCAAACCTACGGCGAAGTTGAAGATTACAATGTGAACATAAAGGCTCCTACCTTTATCACAGCAGTAGCTCCAGCCACAGCCTATGTAGCTCCTGGCGCAAGCGATTTGGTTCTTGTTAAATTTTCAGCTACTGGCGATTATGCACCAGTTGGTGTTTATGTAAACCAATTGGTTTTGCACAGCAACGACCTTGCACACGCTTCAGTAAACATCCCTTGCACCATGACAGTTATCCAGCCTGCTATTTTGAGCGGTGTTGTAACTAACGGTGTTACAGGAGCTGTATTACCAGGCGTTTTGGTAACCGCAGGTACTTATTCGGCAATGACAAACGATGATGGCGCTTACAGCTTCTTGGCTGTTGCAGGTACCTACAGCGTTTCGTTCAGCTTGATAGGATACCAAACAGTAACTGCTTCGGCAACTATTACTGCTGGCAATACCACAACTTTGAATGCTCAGTTATTCGAAATGCCTTATGCACCTACATGTGCATCAGCATCAGTTGACGCTGGCGATACACAAGCTACAGTTACTTGGTGTGTTCCTGCTGGACCATACGAATTGCTGTACGATGATGGATCAGCAGAAAACTATGCAGCATGGCAAGTTCCGGGCAACCTGAACGCAGTAAAATTCACCCCAAGAGGCTATCCTGCAAAGGTAGTTGGTGGTAAATTCTATGTTGGTGATGGTTCGTTCCCAGCAGGTGGAAACTTCATGGGCAAACAATTCCGCGCCGAAGTTTACAAAGCTGACGGAACCGGTGGATTACCAGGAACATTCGTTGATTCAACAACCGTAACTGTTAACAGTTTTGGATGGATTAACGTAACTGGCCTCAACGCTACAATCGCTTCAGGTGATTTCTACCTTGCAATGGTTCAGCTTTCACTTTCACCAAATTGCGTTCCAATTGGTGTTGACCAATCCGTACCAAAAGCTTACAAGAGCTACTCACGCAACGTAGGCACAGGTTCAGCTTGGGTATTAAGCCCATATCAGGATTTCATGATCCATGCAGTAGTCAGCAGCCCATTGGGTAGCGACGACGATGCTATGGCAGTTGCTACAGCAATACCTTGTAAAGTTGCTGGTATGATTTCACTCACAGCTCCAGATGCAACAGCCGGACAAACCGGAATGGCTGCTATGGTAACTGCTCCAGAAGGATACGACAACATGGACATGGTAAGCAAATACTCATTATCACGTATTTTCTTGACCGCTGTTAACCCTGTTCCACCAGCATCAGGAACATTTACACTTATCAACAACGCGCTTACCGCTACTACCTATAACGATGGTGGAACAACTTGGTCAGCATTGGCTCAAGGTTGGTATGCTTACGGTGTAAAAGCTGTTTATCCTAACGGAAACGAATCTGCATTTGTTTATACCAATGTAGTTCCTCACAAAATGTTTGCCGATGTAACTGTTAATGTTAAATTGGTTTGCGGTTTTGTAGCAGGAGTTGGTGCCGAAGTAACCTTCGTAGGCCAAAACTATCCTAACAACACTTACACAGCAACCGTTGGTGCTTCAGGATCGGTATTCTTCGACAATATGATAAAAGGTATGTACGACATGACCATCCTTAAAGCTGGTTACACCGTTTACACACAACAAGTTAACGTTAATGGCAACAAAACCCTTAACATTATATTGGACGACATCAAGTACATGCCACGTAACTTAACTGTTGATTGCGGTACTTTGGTAGCTACATGGGATGAGCCTTTGGCTTATGCCGTACAGGAAAACTTCGAAGGTGGCGTATTCCCTCCAGCTGGCTGGCAGGCAACTACCCAAGGTTCCACAGGCTGGTATGCTACTACCGATGGCAGCAGCGCAGCTTGGACAATCCCTGGCCACACTACCTATGCAGTAGCCAATGATGACGAAGGCGGATCAGCAAACCAAGGATGTTGTGATTATCTTGTAACTCCTGAACTTGACCTTACCAACGCACCAGCTTTTGTACTTAGCTTCCAAAGCTTCTATGATGGTACTTATGGCCAAATGGCTTATGTTGAAATGAGCACCGATGCAGGCGCAACATGGACTCCGATTTACACCTGTTCACCTTCAGGTAGCTGGCAACAAGTAGATGTTGACCTTGCTGCTTACTCAGGCGCAGGCGGACTTGCTTCAGTTAAGTTCCAATTCCATGCAGATGATGCTGGACAATGGGCTTCTGGTTGGGCAATCGACGATGTTGTTATTGCTTCAGGCGGCGTTCCTGTACAAGGATACGGCGTATTCCTCGATGGTACCGAAGTTGGACAAACACAGGATCTTACCTGGACATTTGACCCATCAACCATTACCTACGGACAAACTTATGTAGCAGGTGTTGCCGGACTGTATTGCTCAGGCTATTCAGACCTCGAAACCTACACATTCACTAGCTGTTTCCTCTATCCTCCACGTAATCTCCAGGCTTTGGCTAACTTATCCACCACTTCAGGTGCAGTTATCCTTACTTGGCAGGAACCACTTACCGGTGACTATGCAGTTTCTGGAAGCGCTCCACGTACAGGTATCATGAACCCAAATATCGAATACAGCCCGAATGTAACCTTACATACTGGCAGCAGCAATACCGATGCAATGTGGGATGAGTTGTTTGTTTACAACAGTACTACTGCTTCACAAGCTGGTGTTGAAACCGATGGCAACTTCATTTATACTTCGGTATGGAATGCAGGCACTTTCGTAAAATATGCACTTGATGGAACTTTTGTTGAAACTTTCACAGTAGCTGGCGCAGCTAACATCCGCGACTTAGCTTATGATGGAACTTACTTCTATGGTTCAGATGCTACGGCAAGTCTCAAGAAAATGGACTTCACCAACAAAGTGTTGATTGGCACTATTGCAACAGGTGCTTCGGCAGGTATCCGTCACATTGGTTACGATCCAAACTTGGATGGTGGCCTTGGCGGTTTCTGGTGCGGTAACTGGTCCAACCTTTGCACAATTAAAAAGGACGGTAGTTTAATCCAAAATGTAGCTAGCTTTAACTTGGCTGGTTGCTATGGAACTGCAGTAGATCCTACAAACAACAAAGTATGGTTCCACGATCAAGGTGGCAACGGTTCCGACTTATGGGAATTTGATGCCGCTACATTGGCCTTTACAGGTGTAGTACACGATGCTTCCACTGTTACTGGCTTCGCTGCTGGTATCGCTGGCGGTTTGGCTTATACTGACAAAGTTGTTTCAGGCAAATGGGTACTTATGGGATTGACCCAGCAGGCTCCAACGCTTGTATTTGGATTCGATATGGGCGGTGCAGTACCTCCTCCTCCTCCATCAAACCTTATTGGTTATCATATCTATCGTGACGACGCTTCGTTAGTTGAAGTTGGAACAACCCCATTAACATATTGGGATCTTGACCTTCTACCAGCTACTTATTGCTACGACATCACAGCAGTATATGACCTCGAACCTTACGGATTCCTCCCAGGAACCAAAGGCGAATCAATTAAAGAAGGAACCGCTTGTGCCAACGTATTCTACGGTTACGATCTTCCATTCGAAGAAACATGGACAACTGGCCAATTCGATGTAAACCAGTGGACTGTTGGTCCAAACTGGATAATGGACGGTCAAGCTGGTAATCCTTTACCATCAGCTAAATTCAAATGGGATCCTTTGTTGACAGCTTATTCAAGCTCACTTGAGAGTTTCTTCATGAATGGTGCAGGTATCACTACCACAACCCCTTATAAGATCATGTTGGATTTCGACCTGAAACTTGACGACCGCACAGCTTCGACAAAAGAATTACTTTCAGTTGAAGTATGGAACGGATCAACCTGGAGCAAAGTGAAAGAATATACCAACAACGGCGATTTAAACTGGAACGCAACAACCCCAGAAAGCATCGACATTTCAACCAAAGCCAAACATAACGTATTCAAAGTACGTTTCAGGGCTAATGGCGATTTGTCGGGCGATATTTTCTACTGGGCAGTTGATAACATCAACATCTATGTTCAATACGTTGCTAATCCTCCTTTGAACTTGGTAGCTACATCAGAAGGTACACCTAAGAACGACATCAAGTTGACTTGGGGTCCTCCAGCAGGTGGCGGAACAATTATGACCTTTATCCTTGACGACGGTTCAGCCGAAAACGGATGGGGTATTAACCCAGCCGCAGAAGCTTGGTTAGGTAACGAATTTGCAGTAACCGAAACCGGTTTATTGCAGAGCCTCGACCTATACTGGATGATGAACGCAGCAGCAGGCAGCGATTTGGTAACCGTTGATATTTTCGACGCTAGCCAAACTATCGTTGGTACATCCGCACCATTTGCAACTGTTAACGATGCATGGCAAACTATCGCATTGGATGATATTCCATTCGCTGGTACATTCTATGCCATGGTACATTGGAACAACTTCGCAGCAGCTACCGATTACTTGGGCAGCGACGAAAACGGACCAAATGCAGCAGCTAACTACGGTTGGTATTACGACGGAGCAGCTTGGGCTCACCTAAGCGATTTCGGTTATGCACCTTGCGTATTCACTATCCGTGCGAAAGCACTCGTTGGTGGCGACCACATGGACATCCCATCATACGGAGCAGCAAGCACAAGCACAAGCAGTGCAAGCACCTTATTCGCTGTTAAAGCTGATAAGAGCGCAAACACAGGCGACCATTCACTCAGCAGCGCAGTAGCAGTTGGCGACAACAGCGAAGGCCTACTTGGTTACAATGTTTACCGTCGTGCTTATGCTAAATTCCCAGCAGGCCTGAACACAGCAGCCGCTGGTACCTGGGGTATGATCAACCCTGCAATCGTTGTACCTACCGAATATTACGACATGAACCTTTCGAACTTGGTAACTAACTGCTACGAATATTATGTAACAGCTAAATACGACGAAGTGGAATCAGACCCATCGAACATTGATTGGGAATGTATATTTGTAGGAATCGATCCAAACGAAACCAACAGCGTAAGTGTATATCCTAACCCTGCAACCAACTACGTAAGAATCGATCTTACAAAGGCAGTTACCAGCATTAGCATATACAACTCACTCGGTTCGGTAGTTGCTGAAAAGAGCGTTAAGGGCGAAACATCCTTCACGATCAACACAACCAACTATGCAGCCGGTGCTTACAGCGTGAAATTTACCACCACAACTGGTGATAACTTCAACCGTAAGTTTGTTGTTACCAAATAATCCTTAATTGGAACGAATGGAAAAAGGCTCCCGCAAGGGGGTCTTTTTTCGTTAATGGTGTTTGGTTATTGGTTATTGGGGGGAGGAAAAAGGAAAATGGTTAATGGAAAATGGGAGGGGAGAAAAAGGTAATGAAAGTAAGGTAAAAGGTAAAATGGCAAAGGTAAAAAGGCAAAGTGAAAATGGCAAAGTGAAAAGCAAAAGGACGAAAGGCTTGAGTTTTGGTGCGATCACACTGAGTGTTTGCCAGAATGTTGAGGTGTAATAATAACGATAAAGTAATATCGATTACTTAGACAGGGTGTACCGTTTACTTAGATACAGTGTATCGATTACTTAGATACAGTGTACAGCTTACTTAGATAGGGTGTACCGATTACTTAAATACAGTGTACTGATTACTTAGATACAGTGTAACGCTTACTTAGATACAGTGTAACGCTTACTTAGATACAGTGTAACGCTTACTTAGATAGGGTGTACCGATTACTTAGATAGGGTGTACTGATTACTTAAATAGTGTGTACCGCTTACTGCAATAGGGTGTATCGCTTACTGCAATAGGGTGTAACGCTTACTTAGATACAGTGTAACGCTTACTTAGATACAGTGTATCGTTTACTTAGATACAGTGTAACGCTTACTTAGATAGGGTGTAACGATTACTGCAGTAGGGTGTAACGATTATTTAGATAAGCAGCCCTGAACCTGTACTACCGGTGCAAGGGCAAAAGTGCTCTTGTATCTCTTGTTCAAATGTTCAAATGTGTTCTCTTTTTCAAATGTTCTCTTTTTCAAAAGCACCGGCCACTGAGCTTGTCGAAGTGCAATGCTTTGCGTTCGAGTACATTCAGGGATTCACTCCAAGTGAAACCCTGATTTGCTTGGATTATATAGAGACGTAAAATACTTGTTTTCGATACCAACATTCGGATTTCACACAAAAAAAGCCCGGATTCAGATAGAATCCGGGCTTTTTTAATCTACTCGTTGCAATTATTTCGCTAAAACTTCTTCAATTTTCTTCATCAAATTTTCGCCACGAAGGTCGCTTGCAAGAATCTTGCCTTCCTTATCAATTAAAAAATTAGCGGGTATCGACTGTACCCCATATTGTTTTGCTGCTGCATTTTTCCAGCGTGTCAAGTCGCTGACATGCGTCCAGGTTAGGCCGTCTTTTGCTATGGCAGCCAACCATTTGGCTTTATCGTCGTCGAGAGAAACACCCAGAACGGCAAAACCTTTGTTGCTGTATTTGTTATAGGCAGCTAACACATTTGGGTTTTCGGCCCGGCAAGGGCCACACCACGATGCCCAGAAATCGACCAAAACCACTTTGCCTTTGAAACTGCTCAGGCTTACAGGTTTCCCGGTTGTGTCGTTCATGGTAAATTCAATAGCTGGCTGCCCTGGCTGAACGCTGTTGAGTATGGCTTCGCGTTCGATAAGTTTTTTAACGTAATTTGAGTTGGCGATTGAAGGATCCATTGCTTTGTTGACTGCTTTTATGTCGTCGAGCGAAAATGCCCAGGCGTTGCCAAGTACCAGATAGGGTGCAACAACACTTTTTCCGTTTTTTAGGGCGAATGCTTTTATAAATACTGGCAATGCATTCTGCTCAGCATCCATGGCATCGCTCAAGGTTTTCATGGCAACTGTATCCTTTGTTTCCCGTGCCTTCATGAAGTTTTCGTACAACGCTTCCATCTTTTTCTCCGAAGCCGTTTCTTCTTTGAGATATGTCAAATACAAATCATGGGTTACCGAACCGGTTGCAACTGATTTGTCAATGCTATCGGCATAAATTTTAAGTGCTATTGTCGAATTTTCGATGAAAAATGAGAAAGCATCATCTGTATCTTTCAGTTTAAGGTAGTACATTTCAGGCAGTTCCACCTTTCCCAGGAACACAAATTTGCCTTCTTTCAACTGCGCCGAGTCGGCAGTAATCATTTTTCCTTCGTCGCGTTTTATCAAAAGCACCCATCCGGTATCGGCACCGGAAATGGTTCCGTTGAGGGTGTAACCATCTGTTTTTTTTGTGTTGCAGGATATAACTGATAACAATACAGCCAAAA
>CAIRHD010000134.1 GCA_903878265.1 uncultured Bacteroidales bacterium
ACTTTGTTATATTATTCTCAAAGTTGCAATCACAAAAATAGGAATATTATCAAGCGTTCTAAAAAAATGTTAAAATAAATTGGTTTAGCGCAAAGGAACTTTCCGAGAAGTTGGAAATGAGATGTCGTGTTCCTTTTTCAAAGCACGAATCGCGGCTGAAATAATATTGATTTCTATATATGTAAATCATCTGCAAATAAACAGTACCTTTGCAAACTTTTTCAAGCAACATTTACATGCAAAGTATCCGTAACATTGCCATTATTGCCCATGTTGACCACGGCAAAACTACACTGGTTGACAAGATTTTACACAGTTGTAACTTATTTCGCGACAACCAGGAAATCGGTGAACTTATACTCGATAACAATGATCTGGAAAGGGAAAGGGGAATAACTATTACCTCCAAAAATGTTTCCGTCGAATATAAGGGTATAAAGATTAATATTATTGACACCCCTGGCCACGCCGATTTTGGTGGTGAAGTTGAGCGGGTTTTAAAAATGGCCGATGGCGTGCTGTTGTTGGTTGATGCCTTTGAAGGCCCAATGCCCCAAACCAGGTTTGTTACCCAAAAAGCACTTGCTCTTGGGCTATTGCCGATAGTGGTAATAAACAAGGTGGACAAGGAAAATTGCCGCCCCGATGAAGTATATGAGCAGATTTATGAGCTTTTCTTTAACCTCGAAGCTTCCGACGAACAGCTTGATTTTCAAACTATTTACGGTTCGAGCAAGCACGGTTGGATGAATACAACCTGGCTGGAGGAAACCGACAATATTTTTCCGTTGCTTGATGCAATTATAAAGTACATTCCCGAAGCCCCAATACCTGAAGGTCCGTTGCAGATGCAGATTACCTCACTCGATTACAGTTCGTATGTTGGGCGTATTGCCATTGGCAGGGTTTCACGCGGCATTGTTAACGAAGGCATGAATGTTTCCCTTCTGAAAAGGGACGGAAGCGTCACAAAATCAAAAATCAAAGAATTATATTCATTTTCAGGGCTTGGCAGGGTGAAGGTAAACTCGGTACACTCTGGAGATATTTGTGCATTGGTTGGCCTAGAAGGATTTGACATCGGCGATACCGTTACCGATCCGGAAACTCAGGAACGCTTGCCTGATATACATATTGACGAACCTACAATGAGCATGCTTTTTGCCATCAACAACTCACCGTTCTTTGGTAAGGAAGGCAAATTTGTAACTTCGAGGCACTTGAACGACAGACTTAAAAAAGAAACCGAGAAAAACCTTGCTCTACGCGTTGAAGAAACAGGTTCATCTGATCAGTTTATTGTTTATGGACGTGGAATCCTGCACCTTTCAATCCTTATCGAGACCATGCGCCGCGAAGGATACGAACTTCAGGTTGGTCAGCCACAGGTTATTATAAAGGAAATTGACGGTGTTAAATGCGAGCCTATCGAAACTTTGATTGTTGATACCCCATTGGAAGTTTCAGGAAAAGTTATCGACCTTGTAACCCAACGCCGTGGCGATATGCTTGCCATGAACCCTAAAGGCGATTTGATGCACCTTGAATTCGTGATACCATCGCGTGGTATAATCGGGCTGCGGAATGCCGTACTCACCGCTACTGCCGGCGAAGCTATCATGGCTCACCGTTTCAAAGCTTTTGAGCCTTGGAAAGGTGCGTTGCCACAGCGATTGGCAGGTGTTCTTATAAGTATTGATAATGGGATGACTACAGCTTACAGCATTGATAAACTCACCGACCGCGGAAGATTTTTCGTAGAACCTTTCGATGAAATATATGAAGGACAGATAGTTGGCGAAAATTCGCGCGATAACGACCTTGGCGTAAATATTACTAAAGCCAAGCAGATGACCAATTTCCGTACAACCGCCAAGGACGAAGCTGTGCGTATGCCACCGGCAGTGAAATTTACCCTTGAAGAAGCACTTGAATATATTCAGATTGACGAAATGGTGGAAATTACCCCAAAATCCATGCGTTTGCGCAAAATTTACCTCAAGGAATACGAGAGGAAGAGGATGTCGAAATAATGAGTTAATGAGTTAATGCGAAAATTAACCCTTCGAGCGGTTTTTACCAACTTTCGAAGGGTTAATTTATTTCTAAATGGGTTCAACTTTTAGGAAATTGAACCATTTTGAACCTTGCACTTCGACTTTGCTCAGTGGCCGCTTTTTTGGCAATTGAACCTTGAACCACTTTGAACCATGAACCACTTTGAACTATTTTTTTTTAAAACATGTGCCTGAATGGCAACAACATCCAACCTAACACTTTTTCAATTTTGGGCCGGCGCAACCAACTCTGGTGGTCAAAATCGTGGCAATTCTGCAGGGTTTCAGTAATATGCCTCCTTATCTCGTTAACAATGCCTTTGTGCGTGCCAACCAACATCACTTCGTGCTGGTAGCGGAAACTCCGGTAATCTATGTTCGGGGAACCAATACCAAAAGTTTCGCCATCAATAAGCAATAGCTTGGCGTGCAGGTTGTTAATTGTGTAAAAAACAAGGTTTATATTGTTTGAATGATAAAATCCATAATATTTGCTGCTCAACAAGTCAATCGAACGCACATCCGAATGGCGCGGCAGTATAATTGTAACTTTCACCCCACGCCCGGCAGCAGCAGCAAGCAAATTGCGGATTTTATGGCCCGGAAGGAAATAAGGCGTTTCGATGATGATTTCATTCTTTGCTTTTCGGAAAAGGCGTTCGAGCTTGGTTTTTATGCGTTGCCGGTATATTGAAGGCGTATCTTCCACCAGCTCGAACTGATCCAGGAATTTCGACTTTTTGTAGGTAAATTTATTAAAAATATACTTATTATATATTTTATAACTTTCGTTAAATGAACGCTTAAACATCATGGTAATGCTTCCGGTGAACCTAATCACCGATTCGCGCCAATCGGACGAATAACCCGTAATATTGGCGGATCCCATGTAGCTTATCCTATCGTCGATTAGCAGGAACTTGCGGTGGTTCCTCCGGTGGTTTTTAGTAAAAAAGTCGAAAGTGTAAAGTATTTTTCTAAAAAACCGCACTTCGCCACCCAAACTTATCAATTCGCTAAAAAACGTTTCATCATACGAAACGCCCCACGAATCGAGGAGCAATTTAACATGCACACCTCTTTCCGCAGCTTTTGTAAGGGCTTCGCGGAAACGCATGCCAACCTCATCGTTACCAAACTTATATATTTCGAGGTAAATATAACGCTCTGCCTGAGAAATATCGAGAAGCATGGCCTCCAAAAACCGGGGCGGCTCACTGAAAAGCTTGTGGCTGGTAACACTTGCTGCATGGCGGGTCATGGGCGGCTGGAATTGATATGTCAAAAGTAGGATATTTAACTGATAAATAACCAAACTGATTTTAAAGAATGGCTTCACCACTCCAACCCCCAAACAGTGTATCTTTGCGCGTTCAAAATCTGGATTATGATAAAATCAATGACCGGCTTCGGCAAAACAACCGCCACGCCCAGCGGACGTACAGTAAATGTGGAAATACGCACTCTCAACAGCAAGCAACTTGATGTAAACAC
>CAIRHD010000135.1 GCA_903878265.1 uncultured Bacteroidales bacterium
CCAATCATGATTTTGGGCATTTGTTATTTTTACAACCTTCAAAACCTGTCCGTCAGCAGTGTCGATCTGATATATTTCAGCAGGGTTCCCGCTATCGTTTATAGTCCATAACAGCCCATCGAACATCACAAGTCCGGAAGTTTCTTTTAAGGTTGATGGCAGTTTGGCGATCAGCCGGGGTTTTCTGTGTTTGTTAGTACAAACAACAGACTGGCTAACAATCTTGTTTCCGGGATTGATTGATGAAACATCTCTATTTTCAATGGTTTGCGAAAAACCGGAAATGCCAATAAATCCGATAAGGATAAAAATGTATTTATGTTTGAAATCCATCATTATCATAAAAAGGTTATAAATTGTCGATTTTCAAAGTCCCGTTATAGACGGAATGTTGGTAGAAAAATATACACACATTCATCCAAGTCCCGTTATGGACGGAATATATGTCGTGCCTACGGCACTTTCTGAGATGTGTGGTTTTCATTATTTCTACCAATATTTTGTGCCTACGGCACTTTTACAATAAAAAAATGTGTGGTAATTCATCCCGTATAAAGTATAACTTTTTAAAAATGATAGCTTTGGGATTAACCCCATCAAATTACTAAACTTCATTTTATTTGAATTCGATTAATTCCGGCCTACCGATAACAAAATCGAGAAATCCCAAATCGGTGCTCCTAAATGGGTTTGCCCTAAACTGGTTGTCTCCTTTGCCCGGGATGGTTGGGTAAAATGCGAACGAAAGCTGGAAATAGCGTATAACCAGAAAATCGTTTTTTATCAATACGCCCATGCCAATTTGGGGGTACATCCTACTGTGGCTGAACCCTTCAGATTCGTTTCCCAACATGCCAAGCGCCAGATTAAGGTAAGGTCCAAACCTGAAACCAATTAAATTCCATGGTGCATACGATTGTGTTTGAAACAGAAGCAGCAAACGGCTGGTGCCCGATAACACATCGCTGTTGAAGCCGTTAAGCCCATATCCGTCGTTCAACGAAATGCGGTTAAACGGGGTGCGGCGTGTGCCAATAGTGAGTTCGGGTTTCACAAATTGCCTGATTTTCCATCGCGAAACAGAAAATAAGGGCGAAAAATACGACATTCCTGCTTTCAGAACGCCATCTGTCCTGTAGGAAGCATTGATAAAAGTACCATATTCGATGCTGGTGCCTAAATATCCAAGCCTGAAAAAATTGCCCCACGAATATCGAAACCCCCAATACCAGCGTTCGTGATTTTTCAACTGGTATCCGGCAACCAGTCCGTAAGCAATGCCAACAGGCACATCTTCGGTAGTCCCAAACCTGAAAATGTAGTTTTGTTTCACATATCTACGGCTCGAAATGCCTATGCCTGTCAGCACCGTTAGTTCGTTGGTATAGTAGTCCATCAGTTCGGGCTGCTCAGCAGGTTTTTCCAGATAATGGATGTTGAATATCCGTGCCGATAAAATCAGCTTTGTTGACCTGGCCGTTTCCGAGTTCCCATTTAAAACCTTGATGGCGGTGGCGGCCCAGCAATCCTGGTAATTCGATTTGGAGAGCAAGTTCAGGCGGGTGGTGTCGTTTTTGTAAATCCAAGTTGGCATAAGCTGTTGCGACAGTAACGCGCCGCCAGCCCATTGCGCCAAAGGCGAGAAAAATGGCCTTTCGAAATTCAAACTTTTTATATAGTTCCGGTCTTCATCCATTTGGTACGAAAGGCGGGCACTGATATACGTGTTCTTGAAATTTGGCACATAATAATAGGTGGAAAAAGCATTTTTCCCATTTGTATAATTTTGCTTATACGTATTGGAAAAAGTATGTCCCAAACCGCCAAGGTTCCTGTCGGAAAGCGAAATAGTACCCGTGCTGTTGCTCAGCGCGCCATCACCATCGATACTCCACAAATCCAGGACCCTGATTATTAGGTCAACCGAATCGGAATTGGCGGAACATGGAACCACATCCACTTTAATATTCTGAACATAGCGTTGGCTGCGGATCAAACGCTCCGTTTCTTTTACCACCAACGAATCGAATACATCGTTTTTATGGATTAGCAGATGGTTACGGATTGTAGTATGAAGCGATTTTACATGCAAGGCATTGCCGTAATTTTCGAGTTTGCTCCTTGGCCTTGCCGCAGTATCCGAAACAGAAAAGCCAAATGGATCGAGGGTAACGATGGTAATTTTCCTGATGATCTTAGTTTCAAAATCGGTATAATTATCGCTTATCCTACTGCTTTGTATTGCTGCTTGTTTTGA
>CAIRHD010000136.1 GCA_903878265.1 uncultured Bacteroidales bacterium
ACAATTTTATTCAAACATGGAAGAAAGTACATCAAGGGAAAAATTACTGAAAAAGGTACGTCATGCGTTAATTTATAAAACCGACAACCCTTATCCGCGTGTTGATTTCGACTCACCTATTTATAAGCCGCTGAACGACACCGCAGATGTGTATTTCGCACAGGAGTTTACAAAAGTTGGAGGGGTTTTCATTTATTGCGAAAATGAAGCCGAAGTAGTCAGTACTTTGGCGGCGCTGCATGTTGAATGTGAATGGCATGATATTTACTGTACCGAACCCGAAATTCAGTACATGCTCACTGAGGCTGGAGTTCCTTTCGAGTCGGACGAACCAAGCCTCAAAGGACTTAATGTTGGTATAACAAGTTGCGAATTTGTTATTGCAAGGTTAGGCAGCATCATGGTATCATCGAAAAACAGCCGCCGTTTAAATGTATATCCAGAAACGCATGTTGTGATTGCTTATGTTGACCAATTGGTTGACGATTTAAAGGATGCTTTCGATGCCATACATGCCAAGTATTTGGGAAAGCTGCCATCGTTGATTTCGGTTATTACCGGCCCAAGCCGTACAGCCGATATTGAAAAAACACTGGTTATGGGCGCACACGGCCCTCGCGAACTATTCCTCATACTAGTGGAAAAACCTCTGAACGAGGAAGAAATCTAATCCTTACAGAATGTTAGACAATTGGGCAACAATATTCAGCACAAACCAGCTTTATGAAGCCGAACTGGCCAAAACTATGTTGGCCGATAACGGTATTGAGTGCGTTATTATGAACAAACAGGATTCGACCTATCATTTCGGCGAAATCGAGGTACTCGTGCCATTTACCGAAGTGCTTAAAGCAAAACAATTAATACTTGAATTTAAAGGTGAATAACTTTACACGGCGTACGCTTACAGCATTTTTTTTTGTTTTGGTAATTGTAGGTTCCATTGTGTTGGGGCAAACTGTATTTTCAGCCTTATTGCTAATTATCACAATATTAAGCCTCTTCGAATTTGTCTCCATCATTTCTACCGATAAAAATAAACCAGCACTTTGGCCAACAGTGGTTGTTGGAAGCTTAGTTTACAGCCTTTTTTCAGCCAATGCCATGGGTTTTATTCCTGCCGAAGGACTTTTCCTATCTATCCCATTGTTTTTTGTGCTGTTTATAATTGAGCTATGGCGAAATAAACCAACTCCTTTTACTAACATTGCAATGAGCATTTTGGGAGTGATTTATATCGCATTGCCATTTGGTTTGATGATGTATTTTTTCAATCCGGAAATTTTGTCAGGGGCGAGGCATTATGGTGTTGTTTTGGGATTTTTAATAATACTTTGGCTTAACGACACCGGTGCGTATCTTGTTGGTTCAGCGATTGGCAAACACAAACTTTTTAAACGTATTTCGCCGGGCAAATCCTGGGAAGGCAGTGCAGGAGGCGTTTTAATTGCTTTACTTACAGCTTATGGGCTGAGTTTTATATTTACCCAATTGGGGGTTATACAATGGATGGGATTGTCATTAATAGTAGTGATTTTTGGAACCCTTGGCGATTTGGTGGAATCGATGCTGAAACGTAGCATTGGCATCAAGGATTCGGGCAACATTTTACCAGGCCACGGTGGTATGCTCGACAGATTTGATGCTGTTTTGCTTTCCGCACCATTTGTATTCGTATATTTGGCACTCTTTTGTCGATAACTAATACAGAAACCACAAATGAAAATCCACAAAGAAGGATATAATAGTATTGCAGTTGCTACAATTGTATGCATTGCGATAGTTGCTGCCACAAACTACGTTTTCCCTATTCAAACAGTTATTCACTACTTAGGTTATGTTGCAATTGCGGTTTTTTGGGTAATTGTAGTCAGGTTTTTCAGAATGCCATTCCGTGAACTAGTGCAGGACACTGACATAGTGCTATGTCCAGCAGATGGAACTGTGGTTACTATCGAAGAAGTTTTTGTCGAGGAATTTTTTAACGCCAAGCGTTTACAGGTTTCTGTTTTCATGTCGCCTAACAATGTTCATGTAAACCGTTATCCCGTTTCAGGTAAAATTACCTATACCAAATACTGGCCAGGTTCGTTTCTTGTAGCCTGGCATCCGAAATCATCGACCGAAAATGAGAGAAACACAGTAGTTGTTGATAATCAGAAGCATGGATCCATAATGGTTCGGCAGATTGCTGGTGCAATGGCTCGTAGGATTGTTTGTTATTCGAAACCTGGCGAACGGATAGAACAGGGTCGCGAATTGGGCTTTATAAAGTTTGGTAGCCGGGTTGACCTGTTTTTACCTATAAATGCTGAAGTTTTAGTTTCGTTAGAGGACAAAGTTCAAGGAGGTATTACTTCCATAGCGAGATTAGGAGCAAAAAAGCCCTGAAAACTTTAACATCTTTTTAACACACAACAGGCTTGCTGATTATATAATACCGCTTACTTTTGCCATGTTAAATTTAACCCCTTAAACAAATTATACCTATGAAAAAAATTGCTCTTGTAATTTCATTGATTGCTTTAGTTTTTGCTTTTACTGTTAATTCAGCATCAGCTCAAAAAGTTACTTCAGCCGATAAGGCAAGTACCGAAAAGGTTAGCCCAACTGCTGCTCCTGCAAAGGCTTGCTGTGCAAAATCAGAAGCAAAATCAGGATGTGCTAAAGAAGGCGAAAAATCAGGTGCTCCAAAATCCTGTTGCAAAGAAGGCGAAAAATCAGGTTGCGCAAAATCATGTAGCAAAGCTGAAGCAAAATCATGTGGAAAAGGCGAAGCTAAACCAGCAGAAGTACCTGTTCCTAAAAAGAACTAAGCTAAAATTTTAACATAAAAAAGCCCACTGGTTTCAGTGGGTTTTTTTTATGCCAAATAGTTTCATCATATTTCTATACAGGTATTTACGATTAACGAAGTACGATTAACGAAGTACGATTAACCAATAACCAATAACCGCCCTCAAAGCAACCCGATAATTTTATCTAGAGAAAACACCTCCATAGTTACTGGCTCATTGTGCTTTTTGTTTTCATGGTTTACATATAACTGATCTATCCCAACTTGTCGAGCACCGGCCATATCAACCGTTAGGTCATCGCCAATCATTAACGAATCAGATGCTTTTGCACCGGATTTTTGAAGTGCGTATTTAAAAATTTCCGGATCCGGTTTTTTAGCCTCGGCTTCTTCGCTGGTAATTACACTTGTAAAGTACCGCCCCATTCCCGATCCCTCAAGTTTGCGGAATTGCACTTCCTCAAAACCGTTGGTGATAACATGAAGTTTATATTTTGGGAACAGATATTCCAGTATTTCAATAGTATGAGGGAACAAATACGTTTTTGAAGAAATGCCCTCAATAAACTGCCAAGCCATATTGCTGCCAAGCTTGCGATCGTCAACTCCAAGCATGAAAAGAGTATCGTAAAACCGGCGGAAATTCAATTCATCCTTTTCAATCGTATCGTCTCTGTACATTTCCCACAAGGTCCGGTTTATTTCTACATAAACTTCCCTGAAGGCTTCATAGCTTTTTATCCCTCTTTGTTCAAGTTTAAATGTAACGAACATTTCGCGTTTTGTTTCTTCGGCACTGCGCTCGAAATCCCATAAAGTATGGTCAAGGTCAAAAAAGATGTGTTTGTATGATTTCTTCATCGTTCTAATTTTGTTGTGGCGCAAAAGTAAACCATGTGAGGGCCAGAAAAAATAATTTTATTCATTTTGTCGAAAATCAAAATAAATGTTGTATCATTGCAATATCAATTTAATATCATAATAAAATGGAAAAAGAAAAATTAGATTCAGCATCCACAGGCTATATGGGCCTGGTGATTCTACTGGTAATGTTGGTCGGCGGTATCTTGCTGCTGGTAATGTTTAACCAAAGCCTGTTTGGTTTAATAGCTGGGCCATTATTATTGGTTGCGGTTATTTTCATGACCACTGGGTTTCTGGTTGTAAACCCCAACGAATCCTCGGTTCTTACACTTTTTGGCGAATACAAAGGGACTTTAAAGCGTAATGGGTTTTATTGGCTGAACCCTTTTTTCGTAAAGAAGAAAGTTTCGCTGCGTGCCCGGAATTTCAACAGTGAGTTGCTCAAAGTGAACGACAAACTTGGTAACCCTATCATGATTGGTATTGTGCTTGTGTGGAAAGTAGAAGAAACCTTTAAAGCGGCTTTTCAGGTTGACGATTTTAACCGGTTTGTCGAAATCCAAAGCGAATCGGCTGTACGAAAGCTCGCTGGCCATTACGCTTACGATAATTTTGACGATGAGCAAACCGATATTACGCTTCGAGGAGGCGGTGAAGAAGTAAACCATGTGCTGGAAAAAGAACTTTCGGAAAGGCTTCACATTGCTGGGATAAACGTTATTGAGGCCCGAATCGCCCACCTTGCTTACTCTGCCGAAATTGCCCAGGCCATGCTCAAGAGGCAACAAGCAACTGCCATTGTTGCAGCCCGTTCCAAAATAGTTGAAGGCGCAGTGAGCATGGTCGAAATGGCCTTGAACAAACTTTCGGAACGTAAAATTGTTGATCTTGACGATGAGCGTAAAGCTGTTATGGTTAGCAACTTGCTTGTGGTTTTATGTTCGGATAAAGATGCTTCACCGATTGTAAACGCTGGATCTATCTATTAAAAATACGATGGAAAAACTTATTTATCGCGAAGAGCAATCGTTCAAGCAATCGTTTGTGCCGTGGTTAATGCTTCCTGCAATTTTAGTAACACTTATCCTATTTATTGTTGGGCTTTACCAGCAGGTTTATCTTGGCAAACCATTTGGGAATAACCCAATGACCAACAACGGAATGATTTGGAGTGGCATCCTTTCACTCGTATTGTTGGGAGCCATTTTCATATTTATCCTGAGCGGCACCCTTGTAACCGAAATTTGGACAGATGGAATAAGGTATAAATTCCCTCCCTTACTGCCAAAAATGAAACAAATCCCACTTTCTGAAATTGTTTCAGCCGAAGTGACAAAGTACAACCCAATTGGCGAATTTGGCGGTTGGGGTTGGCGCAAGCGTATGTTAAAGCGCAAAACGGCTTACAACATCAGCGGAAGTATTGGCGTGAGGGTTTTGAAGAAAGATGGAAGCCTAATCTTATTTGGCACTATACACAAGGAAGAAATGCAGCGGGCGGTCGGGAAAATGATGGTGCCAGAAAACGAAAAATATAAAATCTGATGCCGAAAAAGAAAGTTTTCGCCTTGCGGTTAAACGAAGAAGTGTATGCTGCCATTGAAGGATGGGCTGCTGATGAATTCCGCAGTACCAACGGTCAGTTGGAATGGATTATTAGCAAAGCATTGAAGGATAGCAGAAGGTTGACAACCGATACCATTGAAAGCATGGATGAAACTGGAAAATGAAAAAAACGGAATAAAAAAAAGCGGTGTGGAAGCAAAACCACACCGCTTTTCAAATGTAACCAATTGGTAATAAAACCTCTATTTTTTAGCAATTACATTGCCTTTTATCATCAGTACAACAGGATTTGGATCGGCATTGGTCACAACAGTGATGCTCTTGTTAAATTGGCCCATAGCAGCGGCGTTGTAGGTAGCAGCAACAATGGTGAAT
>CAIRHD010000137.1 GCA_903878265.1 uncultured Bacteroidales bacterium
CATGTTTTTCGCATTTTTTTGCAGCTTTTTTTATGAAATGGGATTGATTTTGATGATTTGCAGCCCGATTTGATAATTTTTAGCTTGATTTCGTGGGTAACGAGCTTGATTTTGGCAATTTCAAGCCCGATTTGATAATTTCGAACTTGATTTCGTGGATAACGAGCTTGATTTCGGTGATTTCAAGCCCGATTTGATGATTTCGGGCTTGATTTCGTGTATAACGAGCTTGATTTCATTGATTTCAAGCCCGATTTGATGATTTCTGGCTTGATTTCGTGAGCAACGGGCTTGATTTAGGTGATTTCAAGCCCGATTTGATGATATCGGGATTGATTTCGTGGGTAACGGGCTTGATTTCGGTGATTTTTTCTATTTTGTCGGGGTGACTGAAAAAGTCGCCCCGACAAATCTCGGCACGTGTCGGGGCGACTTTTTTGTCACCCCGACACTGCTTGCTTGCTGTTGTTGGTTCTCTTTTGAGGTTTATCCCTTTATTGTCGGGGTGACTGAAAAAGTCGCCCCGACAATACTGAAAAAGTCGCCCCGACAATACCGAAAAAGTCGCCCCGACAATAGTGAAACACTAAACAATAAGCCCCAATTCTTTTACCCTCTTTACATTTGCGAGATTGCTTTCACGAAAACCCTTCAAGTCTGGGAAGGATGAAAACTCCCAATCTTCAATCTTTTCAACTAATTTTGATTTGATTGGGTTGGCATGGATATAATCGAAACAAACTTGTGGATATTGGTATTCGGGTATTTGAACATTCAGGAAGGTTGCTCCAAACATTGTAAACCAATTGGAAGCAATACCATTAATCTCGTTAAGGCAAATAGATTTTGTTTCTTCACGAAACAAATTTCCAGAACGGTTTTCCTGATTGTTTACCGCCCGTGTATAGGAACGAAGCATTATGCCAATGCTGTTATTGAGTGGCCGGGGTTTTTGACTGCCAAGGATTTTAGTGTCGGGGTTACTTGGCAGGATTTCAGTGTCGGGGCGACTTTTCGTCACCCCGACACTATTCACACTAATCGGGATTATCTCAACATTAATCACTTCTAACATCAAATGAAAATGGTTGGGCATTAGGCACCATGCCAGGATGTTTCCATAAGGTGTAACATAGTCCTTAATCTTACGGACAAAGAACAAATAGTTTTCCCTTTCAAAAAAGATTTGTTGCCTGTTGTTTCCTTGGTTGTAAATGTGGTATATGCCACCAGGTTCAAAGTACATGTGTTGGGCTTTTGGGGCATGTGTCGGGGCGACTTTTCGTCACCACTACACTGCATGCTGTTATTGGTTTTTTGGGGTTCCTCCCTTTATTGTCGGGGTGACAGAAAATGCCGCCCCGATAATTCCCAGTAAGTATCGCTGCTGTTTCGGCGTTGGCATGTTTTAGAAACCCGAACACTCATGGCAATCTAAAAAAAACAATTTTTATAGCATTTAGCTGATAGGGGTTTACAAAAGCTTGATCAATTAGTTGTACAATGTTAAGCCAGCAATAAATATAAAATCTTTCCTGTTTAGTGTGTAAAGGCTCACATTATTAACAAGTGCAGTTGCAGCAATTAAAGCATCGGGAATGGCTAAACCATGGCTTTTAGAATATTGCAACATAAGTTCAATGTATTTCTCACTAATCAAGTCGTTTATATGCATCAGGATTAAATGCTCGATGTCCCTTTTTATCGTTTGAACCTCCTTTTTATTTAATGCTCCAAACAACAATTCGCCGGCAGTAACCGCACTTATTGCAATATTTTCCGCGCCAATATCGCGCAATGCGGCAACGATTTTCTGATTGTTTTTATAGAATTCAATCAAAATATTTGTATCACAAAGTACTACAGTTTTTTCCATGCCCTTGCGCGTAAATCATCGATGGACACGTTCCTGTTTTCCCAAAGCCCAGATGACTTAAAAAAATCATATTCTTTGGTGTTCGCCCCCTGCTTATTGGCGATATCTGGCATTACAACAAAATCTAAATGTCTTAGAAAACGGTTTAAAAGCTCGATTTTCTCTCTATCCTTCACATAAATTGTAATGCTTTCCATTGAATTTTAATTTGAACAAATTTACAAATAATTCTGCTTTTAAAAGCTCATTTTTCGATATGCGTATTTTTTCACCATCCTTCCATTTGTTTTTCAAGTTCAGTTTCAGATATTACCCTTCCGCTGTCAGCATCTTGAATCCCTTTTTCAATTTTTTCGAGTAAAATCATTTTATCTACCAATTCATCTGTTATTAATTTGTTTTTAAAGGTCAGATGGAATACGCCATAATATCATTTTCGGTTGGTGATAAAATTTTACCATGGCTATTTCATGCGTAATTATTTGTTTTTTACGGGTCGCATGGAATTACTCATTCCTTGCTTATTTTTAAAGGTATTCGTGAGCTAAAGGTTCGCCAGATTGATTATAATATCATCTTCGGTTGGTGATTTATTCCAATCATGGCTATTTCATCTATCGAAAAATTGTCAGGAAGCCTGCTTATTGTGTTTATTACGCTGGTTTTCGTTAACATGATTTTTTTGTAAGGGAATAAAGAATTGGGCAATGTTGTTTAGGCTGTATTCGGCGGTGTCGGAGCGGCTTTGAGTCGCCCCGACAATCCTACTCAAATGGCCACGAAAAATCAAAGGACTTCAAAATGCCGTTTAACCTTTACATATTTTGGGGCAGGGCGTTTACTAAGGATTTTTTCGGTTTTTACATTGTCGTCGTCAAGAAAAGTAACAGATGCGCCTTCGGGTATTTTGTCCAAAAGGGCAGGATTGTCGATAATCTGCTCTGCGAAATCGAAGGCGACAACTATATCGTGTTTTATTTGCTCCTTGTTTGTCATTGTTTTAGTTTTTTGATAAATTGTTCTTTATACCATTCCCATTTATCCTCCAAGTCCTGCTTTGCAAAAGTAAAAGCGTATTTGAGGTCGGGCATATCAATTGCTTTTTTCTCTTTGTCACCGTTTGGGTGCAGCAAATCCCTGTGAAAAAACCCATGTGCGCAGTCGTACCTCACTATTGCAAACCATTTATTATTGATCAATGCTTCATATTGAAGGGCCAAAGTTGATATTTCGCCTTTATCCTTAAAGAAACGTAGCCTGATCCTATCGCTGTAAAGGTTTCCCAGATAGATGTAAAACTCTTTTTCGTTCACAGCTTGTCAATTTTAAGTGCAAATATACTGTTTACTTTGCTGAGGTTTTTAAATAGTGCCACAAAATATGTTTTTTGCACCCGGTTACATTGCTTGCTATTATGGGTATTGGTTTTCTTTTCGGGGATCCTCCTTTATTGTCGGGGTGACTGAAAAAGTCGCCCCGACAATAACCGCCATTACAAACAAATCAAATTATTCTTTGATGCAACGGACTGGAAAGCCGCACCACTTGAGTTGGTTGTTAATCGAGCTATTAAACGATTCGAAGACTAGAGTATTTCCATATGCGGAGCCGGCCTGCGTATTGCTCCAGTAGAATCCGTTGGAGCCACGGCTGTCGAGCGAACCATTGATATAGTACAGCTCGCCTGCGGCATGGAGTTTAAGCCATGAATTCCATGGGCCGTTCCAGGTTGTCCAGCCGCCGGTGGCATCCACGTTGGTCCATTCGGTATTGGTTGGTATGCGCCAGCCGCTGCCAAGTTCGATGGTGCAGGGATCAGTGACTGCAGCCCATTGGGAGTTTTCGTTTATATTGGTTATCCAAGTAGTATTAGGTGTGCGCGTTGTACCATCGTGTTTATACCCTCGCATGCGGTTAAACTGCCAATACCATCCTGCGGAAGCCTCGGTGGCATCGTTCACGGCAGTGGCCTGGTGGTCGGCGCCCAGGTTGCTGGTAATCCAGCATTTGGTGGGTTCGCCTGGTATATTGGTAACGGTGCCGTAAGATACCGTTTTGGTAACCGGGGCAAGGATGCCTGCAACGTGGTTAATGGTTATGCCTGCACCACAAGCCCAAAGGGTAGTAAAACTCACCTCATTCCCATAAGCCGTTCCTATATAATTGGTGGCATACGACCTAACATAATAGAGTGTGCCAGGGGATAACCCTGTGAGGTTGCTGGTAAATGCTCCTGTAGTTCCGGCTTCTGTGGTCTTGGTGGGTAAGGCGGTGGTGGGAGCGATGGCCGTGCCCCAGCATATGCCGCGGGCGGTAATGCCTGCGCCTCCATCGGCGGTAACATTTCCTCCATTTGTGGCGGTGGTTTGGCCAATATTGGAAACCGAAGTGGTTGTTACAGTAGGTACAATAGGTACAATGACTGCATCTTTGATACAACGGATAGAAAAGCCATACGCTTTGAGGTAGTAGCTGTTCATGTTGCTGTTGCTACTGTAGAAGTAAAAGCCCCATCCGATGCTTGCACCACCGTTTTGCGTACTGCTCCAGTAGATGCCGCTGAAGCCACGGTTGTTGTAGAGCCCACCATCGCTGTCGTTCAAGTAACCTGCAGCATGTAGTTTAAGCCCGGAATTCCATGGGCCAGTCCAGGTTGTCCAGTTTCCGCTGGCATCCACATTGGTCCATTCGGTGCTGGTAGGCAAGCGCCATCCGGTTCCCAGGCTAAGGGCACAGGGATCATTGGCCGGAAGCCAATCGGAGTTTTCGCTTATGCTGTTAATCCATGTTGTGGCGGGGGTGCGGGTGGTGCCATCGTGCTTAAAACCTTGCATGCGGTTAAACTGCCAATACCAGCCTGCGGAAGCCTCGGTGGCATCATTTACGGCTGTGGCCTGGTGGTCGGCGCCCAGGTTGCTGGTAATCCAGCATTTGGTGGGTTCGCCGGGTATATTGGTAACGGTGCCGTAGATAACGGTTTTGGTAACCGGGGCAAGGGTGCCTGCAACGTGGTTAATGGTTATGCCTGCACCACAAGTCCAAAGGGTAGTAAAACTCACCTCATTCCCATAAGTCGTGCCTACATAATTGGTGGCATACGCCCTAACATAATAGAGTGTGCCAGGGGATAACCCTGTGAGGTTGCTGGTAAATGCTCCTGTTGTACCGGATTCGGTGGTTTTGGTGGGTAAGGCGGTGGTAGGCGCGGTGGCCGTGCCCCAGCATACGCCGCGGGCGGTAATGCCTGCATTTCCATCGAAAGTAACATCGCCGCCACTTAAGGCAGTGGTTTGGCCTATGCTGGAAACCGAAGCCGTAGTTATAGTAGGTATAACAGGTACGGTTACCACATCGTTGATGCAACGGGCAGGAAAGCCATAAGCCTTTCGGTTCCAACTGAAGCCGCTGAAGCCATTGCCGAAGTTTAGGTGCCATCCATATCCTACACTCTGCTGCGTACTGCTCCAGTAATAGCCGGAGGAGCCACGGTTGGTGAGTGAACCACTGCTGTTGCCCAAGTAACCTGCAGCATGGAGATACAGGCCAGAGTTGTAGGAATCAGTCCAGTCAATCCAATTCCCGTTTCCATACAGATCGGTCCATTCGGTGTAGGTGGGTATTCGCCAGCCGGTTCCCAGGCTTAGGGCACAGGGGTCGTTGGCAGCAAGCCAATTGGAATTTTCGCTTATAGGGTTAATCCATGTTGTGTTAGGTGTACGGGTAGTGCCATCATGTTTAAAACCCTGCATGCGGTTAAACTGCCAGTACCAACCTGCTGAGGCCTCTGTGGCATCATCCACTGCGGTGGCCTGGTGGTCTGCACCCAGGTTGCTGGTAATCCAGCATTTGTTGAGGTCACCATATATATTGGTAACGGTGCCGTAGGTAACGGTTTTGGTAACCGGGGCAAGGGTGCCGGCAACGTGGTTAATGGTTAAGGTAGATAAGCCACAGGTAAACGGTGTCACCAGTGTTGTAAAACTCACCTCGTTGCCATAAGCTGTACCTGCGCTGTTGGTGGCATACGCCCTTACATAATAAAGGGTACCGGCTGTAAGCCCGGTAAGGTTGCTGGTAAATGCTCCTGTGGTACCAGCTTCGGTGGTTTTGGTGGGTAAGGTAGTAGTGGGCGCTGTGGCCGTGCCCCAGCATATTCCCCGGGTGGTAATGCCTGCGCCTCCATCGGAGGTAACATTGCCGCCGCTTGTGGCGGTGGTTTGGCCAATATTGGAAACCGAAGCGGTTGTTACAGTAGGTACAACAGGTACGCTTACTGCATCTGTGATGCAACGGGCAGTCCAGCCGACCGCCTTGGTGGAGAGGGTCATGATGCTGTAGCCACTGTTGAAGTCCAGGTGCCTTCCGTTGCTTGCATCGTATTGGGTACTGCTCCAGTAGTCGCCGTAGTAGCCACGGTTGCCGAGCGAACCATCGTTGCTGTAGAGTTGGCCAGCAGCATGTAGTTTTAGGGCGGAGTTGTAAGGTCCGGTCCAGGTAGCCCAGTTTCCGGTGGCATCCACATTGGTCCATTCGGTATTGGTAGGCAAACGCCATCCGGTTCCCAGGCTAAGGGCACAGGGGTCGTTGGCTGCAAACCAATCGGAATTTTCATTTATTGGGTTAATCCATGCTGTATTCGGTGTACGGGAGGTACCATCATGTTTATACCCCTGTAATCGGTTAAACTGCCAATACCATCCTGCAGAAGCTTCAGTTGCATCATCCACGGCGGTGGCCTGGTGGTCGGCGCCCAGGTTGCTGGTAATCCAGCATTTTGTGGGTTCGCCGGGTATATTGGTAACGGTACCGTAGGTTACGATTTTTGTAACCGGGGCAAGGGTGCCTGCAACGTGGTTAATGGTAATTGATGAGCCACAGGGAAACGGTGGAGCCAATGTGGTAAAACTAACTTCGTTGCCGTAAGCCGTACCTATGCTGTTAGTGGCATAAGCCCTTACATAATAAAGGGCGCCAGCCGTTAGCCCGGTAAGGCTGCTGGTAAACGCTCCTGTGGTACCGGCTTCGGTGGTTTTGGTGGGTAAGGCAACAGTGGGCGCGGTGGCCGTGCCCCAGCATACGCCACGGGCGGTAATGGCTGCGCCCCCATCGGCGGCAACATTGCCACCACTTGTGGCGGTAGATGAGGTTATGGCTGTTGCTGCCGCGGTGGTAAGGCTTGCAAAAGTATTTGGCTTATGTACCACCACAAAAGCTGCGGCATTGTTATCGGTCAGTATCAGGTCGAGGGCATCAACAACACCATCGCCATTTACATCGTGGGTACGATACCCTGTAAAAAAAGCAGTGGCCGAAGTTTGTATGCTGTTTACATCTGTCGCACCAATTGCCCCGTCGCCATTTACATCGCCAGCATACATGCAAAACTTACCATTGATGGGTTTCAGGTTGCTGCCCCATGCTTTTGTAATGGCATCGGTAAAATTGTAATTGGTTACCGCACTCGTAAACGGCACGACAAGGCTCCAGGTTTCGATATGGTTGCGGTGCCGCACAGTGAGGTAATAGGAACCGGTAAGCGCACAGGGTATGGCATCGAGCAAAAGGGTGCCATCGGTATGTATAGGCAGGCCATGAGCCGAGTAAACCGTATTGTAGGGCGCGGTATTTTCGGAAACAGAAAGGCTGAGTGTATCGGCAATAGTACCGCTAAACATATTATACAGGTTGCCATTATTATCAACGCCCTGGGTTTTAGTTAACAACCCGGTTTGGGCATTGTAAAGCCCTTCGGGGAAAAGGGTTATGTTCAGTGTTTTGGATGATATGGAGTTTACAAGCACGGTTGTTGGGGTGGATATACAGGTATTATCAGGGGTTTTGCGCACTAAAATGGTATGCGAACCAGCCGCTAAAGCAGCAAAAGTTGGTGATGCCTGATAGGTTCCGCCATCAATATTGTATTCGTATCCGGCTCCTGTTGGCGCAGATACCGTAATGGTTCCACTTGGGTAAGCACAAATAGGCTGAACTGTGGTGCTGGCAGTGGCTGCCGCTGGTTCGGTTGGTTGGGCATTGATAAGCACATTGCCAGATGGCGATGAAGTGCATGTTGCCGCATTGGTAACACTAAAGGTATAAGATCCGCTTGCAAGGCCTGTTAGGGTATTGCTGATTCCTGTGCCTGTTATATTGCCGGGGTTTATTGTCCATGTACCGCTTGCGGGCAAACCGCTTAAAGTTACACTGCCGGTAGCGATGGCACAGGTGGGCTGGGTTATGGTTCCCACCACAGGGGCAGTTGGCAATGGGTTTACCGTTGCTATAACAGCGGTCCTTCCCGAAACACAGCTATTGGCTGTGGCATCAACATAATAGGTAGTAGTTGCAGCAATGGATGGGGTAGCAAAACTAATCCCAGTCCCCAATGTAGAACCACCACTTGCTGCTGCATACCAGTTTAAGGTGCCTGCGCTGGCTGTTGCGCCCAGGGTAAGCGTGCCTGTTCCGCAACGCGTTGCTGGCGTTGTAGCTGTTATAGTCGGAGTGGTATTAATGGTAGCTATCACCGCTGTCCGTGCCGAAGTACAGGAGTTATCAGTTGCATCAACATAATACGTGGTGGTTGCAGCAATGGATGGGGTAGTAAAACTAATCCCGGTTCCCAACGCAGTGCCACCGCTTGCTGCCGCATACCAGCTTAAGATTCCTGCACTGGCCGTTGCGCCCAGGGTAAGTGTGCCTGTCTCGCATCGGGACGCAGGGGTGGTGGCTGTTATAGTTGGAGTGGAGTTAATAGTAGCAATAACCAAAGTTCGGGGCGAAGTGCCACAGGCGTTGGTTGCATCAACATAATACGAGGTGGTTGTAGAAATGGATGGTGTAGTAAAGCTAATACCGGTTCCTAATATAGTTCCTCCGGTAGCGGCTGCATACCAGTTTAAAGTACTTGTACCGGCAGTGGCACCCAAGGTAAGCGTGCCTGTTCCGCAACGGGTTGCAGGGGTAGTGGCTGTGATTGTAGGAGTAGTATTTACAGTTATGGTTATATTCGCGCAGCTTCCGGATGTGGCGCAACCGCCTTCGCCCCTTGCATAGTAAGTGGTAGTGGCAGCCGGTGAAACAACAAGCGATGTGCCGTTGCCAAGGCTGGTGCCCCCACAACTTCCGCTATACCATTGCCAGGTCGTGGCACCGTTGAGTGTTCCCGTTGCAATACTAAGGGTAGTGGATTGTGTGCCGCAATTGGTTGAGGCGGAAGTACTCAATGTAGGAACTGCTGGATTAGAACATGGGGTAAACACCCATGCTGCACCAGCATTACTATTATCAGCATTTCCTCCTATCATAGCTGTATTGCCATCAGATGAAATAGAAGCAGAGATGCCTTGTTGTGCAGCACCTATTGCTCCTGTCCCTACTAATTTACTTCCTTGCTGTGCCCAAACCCCTGCGGTACGGGTAAATACCCATAAAGCACCAGCATTGCTGTTGTCGGAGGATCCCCCAACTATAGCTGTATTGCCATCGGCGGTAATTGAAACAGAACTACCTAAACTTGCCTGGCCAACAGACCCCGTGGCAATAAATTTGTTTCCTTGTTGTGTCCAAACTCCGGCCGAGCGGGTATAAGCCCAGGTTGCATCTGCTCCTCCAACCAAGGCGGTATTGCCATCGGCTGAAATACATACAGACTGGCCTTGAAATCCTGAACCGTTAGTACCTATCAATTTACTTCCTTGCTGTGACCAAACTCCTGCGGAACGAGTAAAAATCCATGCAGCACCTATTTGGTTATCATCATAGTAACCACCTAATATGGCTGTATTGCCATCAGATGAAATAGATACAGAACAGCCTTGTAATGATAATGGTGTAGCCCCTAAACCAACCAATTTGCTTCCTTGCTGACTCCAAACCCCTGCGGAGCGGGTAAAAACCCAAGCTGCACCTTTTGCACCGCCGTCATTTGGCCCACCAACCAAGGCAGTATTGCCATCGGCTGAAATTGATACAGAGTATCCTTGAAAGTTCATTCCTGGGTTTGTGGTGCCCACTAATTTATTACCCTGTTGTGACCACACCCCGTTAGATCGGATATAGACCCATGCTGCGCCATTAGCATTATTATCACCAATTCCTCCAACAATTGCTGCATTGCCATCGGCTGAAATAGAAACAGAATAGCCTTGTTGTGCAACTCCTATTGCCCCTGTGCCTACCAATTTATTGCCCTGCTGGGTCCATACTCCGCCGCTGCGTGTATAAATCCATGCCGCCCCTATATTGCTGTTATCATTATAGCAACCTACAATGGCTGTATTGCCATCGGCAGAAATGGAAACGGAAAACCCTTGCTGCGCTGCCCCAACAGCCCCTGTGCCTACCAATTTATTCCCTTGCTGCGCACTTGGGTAAGGCGTAGGTGTAACCGTAAAGTTGCCACTGGCAGCAGTAGTGCCATTTGCCGTAGTTACCGATACTACTCCTGTAACCGCACCGGGCATAACCATACCAATTAAGGTTGTTGCTGTTTTGCTTACCACTATGGCCGATGCTCCACCTATGGTAAACGCCGTGGGGCTGCCTAAGTTAGCACCTGTAAGGCTTACCAATGTGCCGACAGGGCCTGTGGAAGGGGAAAACGATACAATGGCTGGGGAAAGTGAAACTGCAACTTCTATCAAATTTGTATATTCTGGATTGGCTCCATTTGTGGAGTTAAAATCCAGTTTTTTTGTATAAACGGAAGTTGCGGGATCGAATTGGAACAAAACACCTTGATTATTTGTTCCGCCCTGTGAAGCCATCCCATATAGTTTTCCATCTGTTGCCTGCATTAATGAGGCATAAGGATAGCTTCCATTTGTGGTTCCGGCGAAATCCAGTTTTTTGACATAAACAGAAGTAGTAGGATTAAACTGGAACAAAACACCCATGGTATTTGCCCCGCCATAATAAGTCATCCCATATAGTTTTCCATCCGTGGCCTGCATCAATGATCCTTTAGGATATCTTCCATTTGAGATTCCTGCAAAATCCAGTTTTTTTGTATAAATGGAAGTGGTTGGATCGAACTGGAACAAAACACCCCAACCATTTGGCCCACCTCCATAAGTCATCCCATAAAGCTTCCCGTCTGTGGCCTGCATCAATGAGCCTGTGGGACTGCTTCCATTTGTGAAGTCAAAATCAAACTTTTTAACATAAGCAGAAGTTGCGGGATCGAACTGGAACAAAACACCCAGGTCATTTGCTCCGCCTGCACCAGTCATCCCATACAGCTTACCATCTGTGGCCTGTATCAATGAGCCTTGAGGAGAGCTTCCATTTGTGGTTCCGGCAAAATCCAGCTTTTTTACATAAACAGAAGTTGCGGGATCGAACTGGAACAAAACACCCAGATCATTAACTCCTCCTTGATTAGTCATCCCATACAGCTTCCCATCTGTGGCCTGAATTAATGACCCCCTGGGGTAACTTCCATTTGAATTTCCGGCAAAATCCAGTTTTCTAGTATAAACCGAAATTAAGGGATCGTATTGGAACAAAACACCTATATCATTTGCTCCGCCATGATTAGTCATCCCATACAGCTTCCCATCTGTGGCCTGCATTAATGAACCAGTGGGGTAACTTCCTTTTATTGGTGAATTAAAATCTGCCATTTTAACATAACCAGATGAGGTGGGATCGAACTGGAATAAAACGCCATTGTTATTTGCCCCGCCTGCTGATGTCATACCATACAGCTTCCCATCTGTGGCCTGTATTAATGAACCAGCAGGATAACTTCCATTTGTGATTCCTGCAAAATCCAGTTTTTTGGAACAAACAGAAGTGGTTGGGTCGAACTGGAACAAAACACCCTGACCATTTGCTCCGCCTGCTGAAGTCATCCCATACAGCTTCCCATCGGTTGCCTTCATCAATGAACCATAAGGATTGCTTCCATTTGTGGTTCCAGAAAAATCCAGTTTTTTGGTATATATAGAAGTGGTTAGATCAAACTGGAACAAAACGCCCAGGTTGTTTGCCCCACCTCCATAAGTCATCCCATATAGCGTTCCATCCGAGGCTTGAACCAATGAGCCACTCAGGTAGCTTCCATTTGTGGTCTGCTCAAAATCCAGCTTTTTAACATAAACCGAAGTGGCAGGATCGAACTGAAATAATACACCTGAATAATGTGTGCCGCCTGATGAGGTCATCCCATACAGTTTCCCATCAGTAGCCTGAATCAATGAACCATAGGGTGTGTCTCCATTTGAGGTTCCTGCAAAATCCAGTTTTTTGGTATAAACAGAAGTGGAAGGATCGAATTGGAACAAAACGCCATTGTCATTTGCCCCGCCTGCTGATGTCATCCCATACAGCTTTCCATCCGTGGCTTGCATCAATGATCCATGAGGATACCTTCCATTTGAGGTTCCAGCAAAATCAAGTTTTTTTATATAAACAGAAGTGGCAGGATTAAACTGAAACAAAACACCCTTACCATTTGCCCCACCTCCATAAGTCATCCCATAGAGCTTCCCATCGGTTGCCTGCATCAATGAACCATAAGGATTGCTTCCATTTGTGGTTCCTGCAAAATCCAGTTTTTTTATATATACAGAAGTGATGGGATCGTACTGAAACAAAACACCCATGTTATTTGCTCCGCCTGCTTGTGTCATTCCATACAGCTTTCCGTCAGATGCCTGAACCAGGTTTGTATAAAGGGGAGATTTACCTTCGTTGTAATAAACAAAACTTTGCTCCACGCTTTGGTTGTTCCCCGAGGCATCGGTTTTAAAAATAGTGCCTAAACCGTTTGCTCCGCCCCACCAGGTCATGCCCCAAAGTTGTGTTTGTGCATAAGAGCTTATGCCTACAAAAAGGCAATAAATAACAATTAGTAGTAGTTTTTTCATGGTGTAATGGTTTAGTTGAAATGCAATAATAATTGTGAGGTGTTTGGGATTAGGGCAATTGTGCGGCAATTTTAATTTTTGCCAAAAATTCAATGCTTTTATAGTGTTTTCATTAATGAATTAAATCCATTGTAACTGCAAATTGGTAAGTAAACCGTCTGTTTACCTATTTGCTTTAATGTTCTTTTTAATTTCCCAATACCAAGCGTGGCAAGGGATTGGATTTGGATACGGGGATGCGTTTTTTCATATTAAAAAAAACTAATATTCGCATCTACATATTCAATTGCAAATATATGTGTACCTTTAGCACCTGCCAATAGTACTAAAGTGTCATTTTTTTCATGCTATTTTTGTAACCTTGGTATAGTTAATTCTTTAAAGATTGGAGTTTTTATGTTGATAACCAGAATGGTAGTTGATTTAACCAGGATATATGGGCAAAAAACTGTAGGTTTTGGAATTTAGCTGCCAATGAGGGTTTTTCGCGGTAAATGGGCAAAACTGGGTTTGGTAGATGAAGGGAAGTTTGAAAATTTATTAATAGAGCATGACTTACACGTTTAGCTTATTTAGCTAAACATTTTATCCACCTTTTTAAAACCACCTGCACATGAAAAATACAGGTATCAAAAATTATTATGATGAATATCTTGAAGTTTGCAGATCTGTTTCCCCGGCAAGCGGCCTACTTGAATTACGCAAGCTGCTAAAGAAAGAGAACCCGAGAAAAAGTATTGTTTTGCCGTTTGGCACTGGCCTGGTGGATTATTCAAACCAAGAATGTGCCTATATTAGCGAGCATTGCACCGAAATACTGAGCTATACAAAAGAAGAATACATAGAAGGCGGCCTTGAATTTCATTTACAAACCATGCACCCTGACGACAGGGCCATTTTTGGCGAGCAAGTTTTCCGCGATATCAGTTTGTTTTGGGGCAACATACCAACAAAGGAAATTGAAAACTATAGGTTTTCGGTCAACTATCGATATTTGCGAAAAGATGGAACTATGTCGCAGATGTATCAGCAGAGCAATTACCTTCAACCGGATTCAGATGGCAAACCCTTAATAAACCTATTGACATTTTCTGATATTGGCGATATTAAAATAGATTCAAACCTAGTGCTGACAATTTACAGGTTAGTAGCAGGAGAAGGCTATGTAAAAGTTTTTTCGAAAACATACCTTCAAGCAGATTCAAAAACGACACTTTCAAAAAGGGAATTGGAGATATTAAGGCTTAGTGCCGAAGGACAGACCAGTAAAATGATTGCTGAAAATTTATTTATTGACCCACAAACAGTCAAAAACCATAAGCGTAATATGATGGCCAAAACTTCTGTAAGAAATATTGCCGGGTTGATAAGTATGGGTATTTTGAATAACTGGATATAATTGATAGGTAGCATTTGCTTTCATTCCATAATCATTAGAGGCACAAAACCTACAAATTCCCTACTTTTGCCACAATACGAAATTATGGCACACCTACTACTTCTTCAAAAAGCGATCAAAGGCTTTCCTCTTACTTTGGACGAGGGCGTAACATTATATACCAAGGCATCCACTGCCGAACTGATGTTTGCGGCCAACCAGGTGCGCAACAGGCTGCATCCAAATAAAAAAGTTACCTGGTTAATTGACCGCAATGTTAATTATACCAATATTTGCGTTTCGGGTTGCCAGTTTTGCAATTTTTACCGTGGAGCAAACCATAAGGAAGCTTACATTACCACAATTGAGCAGTACAAGCAAAAGATAGATGAGCTTTTTGCGCGTGGCGGAGAGCAATTGCTGTTCCAGGGCGGTATGCACCCCAAGTTGGGGCTTGATTTTTATACAGGCTTGTTCCGCGAGTTAAAATCATTGTACCCTACACTGAAACTGCACGCACTCGGGCCACCCGAAGTGGTGCATATTTCGCAACTCGAAGGGATAAGTTACCACGAAACCCTTGTAAAGCTTATTGAATCGGGGCTTGATAGTTTGCCGGGTGCAGGAGCAGAAATACTTGCCGACAGGGTGCGTGCTTCCATTTCGAGAAACAAATGTACTGTACAGCAATGGCTCGATGTTATGCGCGAAGCACATAAACTGGGGCTTACCACTTCGGCAACCATGATGTTTGGGCATATTGAAACTGTGGAAGAGCGGATTCAGCACCTTATTTATATCCGCGAGGTGCAGGTTGAAAAACCGATAGGCGCCGCAGGGTTTATTTCGTTTATTCCCTGGCCATTCCAAAGTGAAGGCACGGCTTTGCAAAAACTTCACCATCTCACACATTCTGTTTCGGGCGAAGAATATGTGCGTTTATTGGCCATAAGCAGGCTGATGTTGCCAAATGTGCCAAATATACAAGCTTCGTGGCTAACGGTGGGCAAAGATACCGCCCAGTTGTGCCTCCATGCGGGAGCCAACGATTTTGGTTCGATTATGATTGAGGAAAATGTGGTGAGCGTGGCGGGTGCAAATTATAAGTTTGACGAAGTTGATATTCAGCACGCTATCCGTGAAGCAGGGTTTGAGCCTCAACTGCGGAACCAGAAATTTCAAGCATTGTTATATCCTTGATGCAAGTAACTCATTAACTTGTTGCATTACTATTTGGGTTGCGCCACAGCCTTTGGCAACATAGTTTTTGCATAAATCGGAAGCCTGGAGATATTTTCCATTATCGGCAAGCAACTCATCTACTTTGTTGAGCAATTCGTCTGGTTTCCGAACCTCAAAAGCTCCTTTCAGTTCCACCAAGTCTTTGGCTTCTTTGAATTTGCTATAATTTGGTCCTAAAAATATCGGCAACCCGAATGCGGCCGGCTCAAGAATATTGTGGATTCCAACTCCGAAACCGCCACCAATGTAAGCCAAATCGCCATATTGGTATAGCTGCGACAACATGCCGATGGAATCGATTATGAGTATTTCCGCATTTTTTGCTTCGCTTGCATTTGTGGCCGAAAAACGCACAGCTTTTCCCCCGCATTTCAGCATCAGCTTATCAATATGTTCGGCATTAATTTCGTGTGGGGCAATGATAAAGCGCAAGTGGTGTTTGTTGTTGGAAATTAACTTAAAAATCAGTTTTTCATCGGCAGGCCATGTGCTTCCGGCAACCAAAACCTGATAGCCTTCAGCAAATTCCTTTGCAATTGGGATAGCTGGAACATGTTCGGAACCGGAAACAACCCTATCGAAACGCGTATCGCCACTCACCACCACATTTTCGATCCCAATAAATTGCAGAAGCTCTTTTGAATCATCGTCCTGAACAAAAATACGGGTAAATCCCTGAAGGATTTTTCTGGGCCATTCGCCATATCCTTTAAAAAAATGTTGGTCGGGACGGAAAACAGCAGAAACCAAGATGGTCGGTATTTTTTTCGATTGCAAATAGCTCAGGAAATTGAACCAGAATTCATACTTCACATAAAAAACGATAGTTGGTTTTACCGTTTCAACAAACTTCCGCACATTGGTTTGTGTATCGAGCGGAAGGTAAAGGATCAAATCGGCACCGGCATATCCTTGCCTCACCTCGTAACCCGATGGGCTATAGAAAGTAAGCAAAAGCAAATAGTCTGGATGATGCTGTTTGAAAGCTTCGATTATAGGCCTACCCTGTTCAAACTCACCCAAGGAAGCGCAGTGGAACCAGGCAAGTTTCCGGTTAGGCAGGTTAAATGGCGAAGCGGCAAAAACCTTGTCGAGTTTATTGAAATATTGTTTCCGGCCTTTGACCCAATTCGATGCTTTTTTATCAAAAACCGACGCCAATCGGATGGAAAGCCCAAAACAAAAAATTATGAAAGAGTAGATTTGCTGCATGGGTGAAAAGTGAAAAATGAAAAGTGAGGGGTGAAAAGTGAAGTGTGAAAAGAGGTGAGTTTTGGGAAGCAGAAAATGAAAAGTGAGCAGTGAGCATGAACGGTGCGAGGGTAAAGTGAGATGTGGTAGTTTATGGAAATGGGAAGATCGAGGATGCTTATTGAAGGGTTTGGGTGTTAATCAGCACTATAAATTTGAAGGTTTGAGTACACTCCGAAAAGTCTTTTTTCGCCACTAAGGCACCTCGCCACTAAGTTTCACGAAGTTTATAGTGCTGATTAACAATGCTCTGTGCTCCTCTGTGTTCTCTGTGTCTCCGTGGTTTTCTTTTTTTAAGGTTGTTGGAGCGGACTCAAGGTTTAGATGTTTTGTACCACTTCGGCAAGTAGGGAGCAACATTTTTTGAGAAAAAATAGACTTATCGAAGCAAACTCCATTTTCACATTCCCAAATTTTCAAATTTTCACATCCCCTAATAATAATAGTAACTCTGCTTTGTTTTTTTGTAAAGAGGTAGATGCCAACCAATTTTGATGCTGCTTAACAGGTCGATGCGTTTTTCGTCGGGAACTATCATTTCGTTAAAATAATAAGCTCTTCTTGAAAAAGTTAAGGCTTGCACAAATTCGATACCGGCAAAAAAATTGAGTTTTCGGTTGTTTCCCAAATGCTGATAACCAATAAACTGCGTAATAGCTGGCCCATTGCAAAGATGATCGTAGCCTTTGGAATAATCGCCTTTTAATTGGGGCGCCGAGTTGTTTGACACATCAATCCTTATTTTATGTTGCATCATGCCGCCACCAAACTGCAATAGCAATCCCGAATTTGGGTTTGGCCCTATTACCGGCAACACTTTGCCTACTTTCGCCCAAAGCGTAAATCCCCTTTCGGAAAGCATCACATTGGCAAATACACCACTTTCGTTGATTAAAAATCCATCCGATGTCAATATTCCAGACAATAAATCGGCTTGGTTTTTCACGCCATCGCGAAAAATAAAATTGCCCTCAAAACTAATGCTCCATCCATTTTGCATTTTATGCATAAACCCAACTCCAATCTGGTGAGAGAAACCAAAGCGTTCGGCCATATCGCCTCCAGGCATACCGTAACCGTAAGAAGCGTATATCATACTGATATTCAGAGACGAATCCTTAACGCTTACTTGGGCCTTTACAAATCCTGAAATTAAAAATGATGCGAAAAAAGCAATAAATAGGGCCCTGCGAAGTTTCATCTGACATTTTGGTTTTATGTTGCAAAGATACAAATCCGGTAATGGCAAACACTACATTTATTCACACAGAATTTTATTTAGAAAATATTAGAAAATGCTGAACATTTTATAAATTTGCATGTTAATTGGTTTGGCTCGAAAAAATTATTAGCATGATTTCACACGCCTTAGCGATAATTGTCAATGAACTCAAAAGGCATTTTGTTGAGGTATATAGTGTTCCTATAACAAATGACGAAGTCGGGCTTGGAAACCTTGCAGAAGGTTTGATAACAGGCAGTTCCACTTCGGGGGTGCCACGAAACAAACTAATACTATCAGTTGTAAATATTAAAGAGGAAAAAACGCTCAAAAACCTTCCTGCCATAGTGCGCAACGATGTAACGTTGCGGGCAAGCTACCAAAACCCGCCTGTTTATCTCAATTTTCAAATACTTCTTGCCGCCACCCACAGCGAATATACCAATGCATTGTTGGTGCTGTCGCGGGCCATAAGGTTTTTTCAATCAAAAAATACTTTTACGCAAAACGATGTCGCTCCGGCATCCATAACCACTCTTGCGCCGCCCAATGCACTTGACCAACTGGAAACATTCAAGCTAATTTTCGATTTGTACTCGCCTACCATGGAAGAAGTTAACCATTTATGGGGCACACTTGGCGGCAAGCAATACCCATTTGTTATTTATACACTCCGCATGATCGACCTGAAATTCAAGGCGGTGCAAGCGGAAAGCGGGCTTATAACCGAGGTTGTAAGCGAATTTAAACATAAATAAATCAAGTTTGGACTGATATGGCCGAACGTATCGTTATCGGGTTTAAGCGCCTTTTTGAGGTGTGTCTTCTCCACCACTATTGGTTGGACGATGGATCGGACTGTTTCGATTTCCTTCCCGACATTGTGAGGAACAGAAGATTGTCTTTGTACGATTCGCGCAATTTTGTTTCCATTTGCCCAAGCCTTTCTACTCAAAAAAACCTGACTGCCCTGGGTGGGGTTTTCCGCAATACAGCCTTAGGTTTGTTGGTTGCAGTTCCAAAAGATACCTTCATTTCCGACAACGAAACTTTCACATTCACTATTACAGTCAATGACCCAGATTTTAATAATTACACTGCTTTAACTTTATTGAAAAAAAATATCTGCGAAACGTACCTCCAAGTCGGAGAAAATACCAAAACGTTCAGATATAAGGAAAATGTCCCGGTTTTTTCAAATCTTACAGGTTCCAAAAGAGGAACAGCCCCAAACAAAACCCTATTCCTTTCTAATGAAATCCCATCTGCTTCACCTGACGACAAAGTCGAATTTTTAAACAATACAGGAGGGGCACTTGTACAGTTAACCAGTTCCCAGCCCACAGCAAAAACGCTTCAAATTGGTGGCATGGCCGCCAATATGCCTGTTTTCTTCAACCAACTCGATTCGCCGGTGCTGATTCCTCCTGTTGGAATAACAGGAATCCCTGATAGGGGCATACTCCTTGATGGCGAAATTCCAGATAATGTATTTGGATTGATCAGAATTGCAGCAAAAAACAATGCCGATCCCGATTTTAGTTGTACCAGCGCAGGATTACCCAAGGCAAATAGTCCTGTATTTCAAATCAGGCTCAAAAACCGTTCGGCAGTTTGGAAATATATTGGTAAAAACACGGGTTTGCCAATTACTGAAAGCAGTGAATCATTGCCGTTTACCTTCTATGGCAACCCAAGCATGAAGCCAAAACCTTCAGGATTATCGGTAAAAGCAGAATTTGAAGATGGCGATGCCACAAAGAAAATTACACAACTTTACGTTGAAATTTACGAATAGCAGACCAATTATTAAACACGTTAAAACCAAAACAGTATGGCAACATCGTACAAAACCCCTGGGGTTTATGTGGAAGAAATCCCAAAATTTCCGCCCTCCATCGCACCTGTGGAGACCGCTATTCCTGCGTTTATCGGTTATACCGAAAAAGCAATCATGGAAACTACCGGTGACTTGAAACTAAAGCCTACCCGAATTTCATCGCTGGTAGAGTACACAGATTATTTCGGCGGCCCGCAAAAAGAGGAGGGAATCGCTGTTACCATCAACGAAACCACAGTTGACGGCGTTACAACCGAAATCAAAGCAATTGCTTCGCTTGCTGAGGCATCGCGGTCCAAACACATCATGTATTATGCGCTGCAATTGTTTTTTGCCAATGGCGGCGGGCCTTGCTGGATTGTTTCTGTTGACCCCTATAAAGCGGTTTTTGGTGGGGCATTGGTTGAAACAGAATTAAAAGCTGGCCTCGACACCCTGGTAAAAGTTGATGAACCAACCCTACTTGTTTTTCCTGAAGCCCAAAACCTTTCGATAGGTGATTTCAAAACCTTGCACGATGCCGCATTGATGCAATGCGATAATTTAAAGGATCGCTTCGTGATCATGGATTTACATGGCGATACTATTTCACTCAACAACCCTGCTGCTTTGCTGCTTACTGCTGTTGGCAATTTCAGGGACGATGGCATTGGCATGAATTCGTTGAAATACGGTGCAGCTTATGGGCCAAACATCGAGACAGTGCTGGATTTCGCTTTTGACGAAACAGTAACCGATGTTGTTATCGTTACCAACGGAACAGCCGCTGCCGCAGTGCATCTAAACACGCTGAAAGCGACCAACAACCGTGTTTATGAAATGGCTAAATCTGCCATCCGCGACATGCCTTGCAAACTCCCACCGGCAGGCGCAATTGCCGGTATTTATGCAGCCGTTGACAATAGCCGCGGTGTATGGAAAGCGCCTGCCAATGTGAACATCAATGCCGTTACGCAGCCTACCATTCAGTTCTCCAATGTACAACAGGATCAAATGAATGTTGATGTGGTTGCAGGTAAATCGGTAAATGCCATCCGGACTTTCACCGGAAAAGGAACCATACTCTGGGGCGCACGCACACTTGCTGGAAATGATAACGAATGGCGTTATGTAAGTGTCCGCCGTTTCTTCAACTTTGTAGAAGAATCGGTAAAAAAAGCTACCGAACAATTTGTTTTTGAACCTAACGATGCCAACACCTGGGTTCGTGTGCAGGCCATGATCGAAAACTTCCTCACCACCCTTTGGAGGCAAGGCGCTTTGCAAGGGATCAAAACCGAACATGCTTTCTATGTTTCTGTAGGCATTGGAAAAACCATGACCGCACTCGACATACTCGAAGGCCGTATGATTATCGAAATTGGTATGGCTGCCGTTCGCCCTGCCGAGTTTATCATACTTCGTTTCTCCCATAAAATGGCAGAATCTTAGGCAGCATTTTCAATGGATTTAGCACATATTTATTCATCCACCAAATAAAATAAAATTATGGCACAAGAATATCCAATCCCGCGTTTTCACTTTCAAGTGGACTGGGGCGGCGCAAAAATCAGTTTTACCGAAGTTACAGGCTTAGATATGCAGGTCGAAGTTATCGAATATCGGCATAGCGACAGCAAGGATTTCTCGAAAATAAAGATGCCCGGCTTGAAAAAATTCAGCAATATTGTGATGAAGCGGGGCAAATTCGAGGGCGACTTCGACTATAATTCCTGGCTCGATGAAATTGCAAACGAACGTGTTAATGGAAGGCGCGATGTGGTTATCAGGTTGTTGAACGAAAAGCATACACCCGTTGCTGCCTGGTCAGCAACCCGCTGTTTCCCGGTTAAAATTACCGCGCCCGACCTCAAGTCCGATGCCAACGAAATTGCTGTCGAAAGCATCGAAATTGCACATGAAGGCTTGAAGCTGATGAAAATTTAACATTTCCCCTTATGGAGAGCTACTATCCGCCGCTTGGTTTTAGCTACC
>CAIRHD010000138.1 GCA_903878265.1 uncultured Bacteroidales bacterium
GGTTCACCTGGCGATGGATCCAATTGTTCATCGTGCCATGGAAGTGCGGCCACAACAACCGCCGGACAAATTACATCCAATATCCCTGCAAGTGGATATGTGCCTGGGCAAACCTACCAAATTACTGCAACCAACCCATTGACTGGTTCTGGAAAATTCGGATTCGAGGTTTCGCCACAAAATGTAGCTGGCACACAACTTGGCACATTGTCAGCCGGAACAGGAAGCAAACTTGTTGGAGGAACCAAATATGTAACCCAATCCAGTGCAAACTCATCTACAAGTTCCTGGACATTTGGATGGGTTGCTCCCGCAGCAGGTACAGGCCAAGTTACATTTTATGGAGCTTTTGCAAGAAATTATTCAGGGGCAACAACCTTGAGTTCACTCACAGTACAAGAAGCTGTTGCTTCAACTCCCGCAGCAGCCGGCCCAATTACCGGCCCGAACACAGTTTGCTTGAACAACACTGTAACTTATACCATCGGATCAATTTCGGGTGCCACAAGTTATGTTTGGGCAGCTCCAGCAGGTGCTACCATACTAAGTGGACAAGGCACAACATCTGTGAGTGTGTCATTTGGCACCTCTGCTGTTTCGGGCAATATTAGTGTATTTGGATCCAATACCAATGGCAATGGCGCACCTTCTAATTTGACAATCACTGTTAATTCTTCACCAGCTCAAGCAGGCTCCATAACCGGGAATGTCAATCCTTGCCAGTCATCGGTACAGGTTTATACGGTGCCTAACATTTCGGGGATAACATACACTTGGTCGGTACCTTCGGGATCGATAATTAATTCTGGGCAGGGGACAAATTCTGTTTCGGTAAGTTTAGGTGGCAACAATGGGAATATTACCGTTGTCCCTTCTAACAATTGCGGAAACGGTGGCGCATCTACTATTGCAGTTACAGTAAATCCAGTACCGGCACAAGCCAGCAACATTAATGGCACAAGCACTCCATGTCAGTCAACTCTTCAAACCTATTCGGTTACGAATGTTCCTGGCGTAACATATACATGGAACGCGCCTTCAGGATCAATCATAACTTCCGGGCAAGGGACAAGTTCGATTGAACTAACTGTAGGCCCCAATAACGGAATAATATCAGTTGTGCCATCAAATTCATGTGGGAATGGCAATTCTACCAACCTCATGCTAACGGTATCACCCATTCCAACTCAAACCAGCAACATTTCCGGAAATGGAAATCCATGCTCAACTTCCTCACAAACCTATTCAGTACTTGATATTCCAGGGATATCCTTTACCTGGAGTGTGCCTTCTGGGACTACCATCAATTCAGGACAAGGAACAAATTCAATTTTTGTTACTGTTGGCTCAAATAACGGCAATATTTCTGTCGTGCCCTCCAACCTTTGTGGAACTGGCACAGCCACGAATCTTTCGATTGCAGTGAGCAGTGCCCCTGATCCCACAAGCAGCATTACAGGTAACAATGCACCATGCCAATCGAGTTCACAGACGTATTCGGTTACAAACACTTCAGGAGTTAACTACACCTGGGTTGTGCCTACCGGATCTGTGATTACTTCAGGACAAGGCACAAGTTCTATAAATGTTACCATTGGGGCAAATAACGGTACTTTAGCAGTTACTCCATCCAATACCTGTGGAACTGGGACAGCAGCCAGCTATTCAATAACTGTTGGGCTTACACCTGCAACACCGGTTACTCCCGATGGGCCTGCACTTGTTAATGTGCAGAACACCACAACAAGCAATTACACCACCACCACAGTAGCAAATTCGTATGTTTGGCAAATCAGCCCTGCAACAGCCGGGAGCATTTCGGGCACAACATCAACCGCAACAGTAACCTGGAATAATGCGTTTATCGGCTATGCCGAAATTAGGGTAAAGGGTATGAATTCGTGTGGCGAAAGTGCATGGTCGCTTGTAAAATTCACACAGGTTATCAACACAACCGGTATAATCGAAAACGAAGCCGGAATAAAAGTAATATCAGGTGGAGCAAACAATCAGCTTACCTTGATCATGAACACGGAAGCCAGCAATGCAAACGTTATGGTATTCGACCTTTCGGGAAGGATTTTGCTCAATACCACAATTCCTGGAATTGGTACATTTCAAATTAACCAGCAATTGAAATCCGGTGTTTATATTGTTGCAGTAAAGGCAGACATTTCGATACTAAACCAGAAAATATTTATAAAATAGAACTGATTAAACTGAAATTCAGACTATTATCAAAATGGCTGCCTATTAACCTGGCAGCCATTTTGCTTTAAATCCCGATGCTAAATGCAGGACTTTAATCTGAGGGACAATTCTTATTCAAGATAGGTTTTTTTATGTAGGCTGTTAGGCTGTAGGCTGTTAGGCTGTAGGCTGTTAGGCTGTAGGCTGTTAGGCTGTAGGCTGTTAGGCTATTAGGCTATAAATAACTAATCTTTCAAATTATTCGCTACTTGCTTACTTTAAAGGAGCGAATGAGATCGCTTCGCTAAGTTGATGATTTTTTGGAATAAAATTTTGAAATACCGCATTGAATTTAGGTCAAAAGGCAAAGGTTAAAAGGCAAAGGTGCTTGACTAACAATATGTACACTTCATTTCAATTTTTCAAAATAATTCCGGAAATATCAATTCTGTCACTGTTCTTTAGTGTTTGCATCAGTGGTCTTAACTTTGACTTTTGACTTTTGCACTTTGACTTTTAACTTTTTGGCTTGTCCAGGTTAGGCTGTAGGCTGTTAGCGCATTGCAGACTAAAATAATACTTCTTCGCTTGCATACACTATAATGAAAAGATAACCAAAAACCTAATTTTTATCCCATGAATTTTACCTAAACTATCGTCCTGAAGGTGAGGTTTACCCTTGGTTCTGATATTAGTTTTGTTCGTGGAAGCCTGTGTAGCCAGTTGGTTTGGGTGGTATCTTTCATTACCAAAATGCTGCCGTGTTCCAATAGTATCGAAACAGTTTCTTTGGTTTGCTTGTGCTTGAATAAGAATTTCCGTTCTGCGCCAAAACTTAACGAGGCAATTGCGCCGTTTTGTTTCAAGTCTTTCTCGGCATCGCTATGCCAGGCCATACCTTCATCGCCATTGTGGTATAAATTGAGCAAGCAGGAATTGTATTTCTCTTCGGTCCTGTTTTCTGATATCGTTCTTAAATCAAATAATTCTTTAGTCCAGGGCAATGCTCTTTTTGTAGTGTTGGAATAGGTATATTCAAAATCCTGATCGCCATACCAGGCCACTTTACGCTTGGTAATTATTCGCTTCCCAAAGATTAGGGCTTCATCGTTTTTCCATTCAATGGTTTGCAACAACTTTTCCAAATACCAATTGGCTTCCTGAAAAGAAAATATCTTCCCATAATAATTTACAGTGCCGTCCTTTGGTAGCAGGTTGAAGTTTTCGTCATGTTCGGTACTGAAAAAGTCCATTTTACAGTATTTAGTCACTCAAGGTACTTTATGGCCTATCGAAAAATGAAATCGGAGTCCGCTCCGAAAACCAAAAAAGGAACAAACGCCACAAAGAGACCCTGACACAAAGTCTCACAAAGTGTTGTATTTCAAACCTATAATCTTTGTGAAACTTAGAGGTTTTGTGTCTTTGTGGCAAAAAATGATTTTTCGGTCCGGTCTCAAATTTCCAGTTCGTGAAAGTTACTTTTCTTTCAGAATCCTCAACGCTTCGTCCACATGCTTGGTTGCCTGTATTTGCGAATTAAAAACATAAATCACTTTACCTGTTTTATCGGCAATATAGGTTACCCGTCCTGGCAGCAATCCCAACAAATTGGTGGGAACGCCA
>CAIRHD010000139.1 GCA_903878265.1 uncultured Bacteroidales bacterium
AATATAAAGCATCTAAAAATCAACAGTGAAAGGTATAGTAGTAAAATCAACAGGAAGTTGGTACATTGTAATGACGAACGCTAATAAGTTATGCAATTGCAGGCTTAAAGGACAATTCCGAATTCATGGTATCCGCACCACTAACCCTGTTGCTGTTGGCGACCATGTTCATTTTAAGCCTGAAGGCACTGGCGATAACGGAGTTATTACAACTATTGAGCCTCGCACCAATTATATTGTGCGCCGCTCAATCAACCTGTCAAAATCAGCTCACATTATCGCAGCAAATATTGATTGCCTGTACATTGTGGCAAGCATTATGTTGCCTCGAACGTCAACCGGTTTTATCGATAGGTTGCTTGTAACTGCTGAGGCATACCATATTCCAGCAGCGATAATTTTCAATAAAATTGACATTTATACTTCCGAAGCCAACGACCGATGCGACAGTTTGATGAAATTATACACCTCATTAGGCTATCCTTCTTTTTCTGTTTCTGCGTTGGCAGGAAGTGGCGTTGAAGAACTTAAGGCTGTACTTCGCGGTAAGGTAAACTTGTTTTCGGGCCATTCGGGAGTTGGCAAATCAGCTTTGATAAATGCGCTGGATCCGTTGCTTTCGATAAAAACCGGCGAAATATCATCCTACCATAGTAAAGGAATGCATACAACCACTTTTGCAGAGATGCACCCCTTGTCATTTGGTGGATTTATGATTGACACCCCGGGCATTAAAGAGTTTGGACTGGTACACTTCGAAAGCCAGGAAATTGGGGAAAGGTTTCCTGAATTCAGGGCACTGCTGCACAATTGCAAGTACAACAACTGCACGCATGTACACGAACCTGGATGTGCCGTAAAACTTGCGTTGGACAACGGATCAATAAATCCCGAACGATACCATAATTATTTAGGCTTGCTCAACGATGAAAACCTAGACACGACAGATTATGAATAAAACCAGATACAAATAACTTAATTTCAATAAATTAACAAATATAAATTTAAACTGATGAGAGTAGTTGTTCAAAGAGTAACATCGTGTGTTCTAAGTATTGAAGGACAGGAATATAGCCGTATTGGTTATGGGTATTTAATTCTTTTAAGCATTGAGGATGCCGATACTGCCGAAGATTTGGAATGGATTACATCAAAAATAGCCGGATTAAGGATTTTTGATGATGATCTTGGAGTGATGAATCTTGATATTCGGGATATTGGTGGCGAAGCAATGATTGTTAGCCAATTTACGCTCCATGCGAGTATCCGCCGCGGAAACCGGCCATCGTACATTAAGGCTGCCAGGCCGGAAATTGCCAAGCCTGCCTACGAGGCATTTATCGAATCCATCGAACAGAAAACAGAATGTAAAGTGGTTACCGGCCAATTTGGTGCAAATATGAGCATTGCATTGGTGAACGATGGCCCAGTTACAATTTTTATAGATTCCAAAAACCGGGAATAGGCTTTAAAATGAAAAGATTTAGGAAAGTTAGAAATTGCTCTAACTTTACATCCTTTGAGCGAAAGCAGGAACATCTTATTGATTATGCTGTAAACAGAATATACTGTAAACTATAGAATTTCAAGATGTTAAACTAGACATGCAAACATTAAAAAGACCAGTTAATCCCAACACTTGGCATAATTGGCAGCTGAAACACCCTTACGTTCGAGATGCGGTCAACATAAAAAATATTGCTCCGGTCGTAAATATTGGTAACAGTTACGTTGGCTTCTAATATGGATGTTTCGCTCATATTGAATTTACGGGTAACCCCAACATCAAGCCTGTGATACGCTGAAAGCCGGCCTGCATTGTAATCGGCATAAATTATGCTAAGTTCCCCATTTTCAGTAGTCAAATTGCTCTGCATCCCATTGGGGAAAGTGAGCGACTCATAAAACCCTTGTGTTTGTGTAAACGGGAACCCCGAACCGTAGTTCCAGCGTGCATTTACTTCCCATAAATCGAGTTTGCCAAATTTATAGGTCGCCAAAAGGTTTACATTATGCCGCCTGTCGTAGTGCGGTACATAATGCTGCAAACCATCGTATTTATGTACATAAGCGAGCGAATAAACAGCCCATAAATAAATCTTTTTATAGTCGTATTTAAACGAAAAATCCAAACCTTCGGCATCCCCATTTTCCACTATAAAATCTGCACGGAGGTAAAGTGGCTTATAATTGGGATTTGGGTTGCCATTGATGAATTGGTTACTATATGGTGGCTTGTCTTCGAACATCTTGTTCCTATTTATATTGGTAAGCTGCGAAAAATTCTTGTAATAGGCTTCTATATTGAGGGTTACATGGTTGGCAGGCTCAACTTCCACACCGAGGATCAAATGTTGCGATTTTTGCAATTTATTCTTTAAAGGCAGTCCATCATCGCCTTTAATATTATCGGAACCCGAAAGGAAGCCATAGAATAGGTTCACCACATCGCGGTCGCTATTGGCCGAAATCAAGTTCTGGGAATAAAAACCACCGGCAAATTTAAACCTCAGCTTATCGTTAGCAAGGTATTTTACCGCCAGCCGTGGCTCCAAGGAGGCGTTCGATAACGATGCATAATACTGTAGCCTAATCCCCGGCTCGACCAACCATTTGTTGCGGGCCAGTTTATAGGTAATAAACGGGGCAATTTCGGAAGTAGATTGGGTTTGCGACATCGTTATGTTCGCACTATTGGTATATTTAAAATCAGTGGCAAAACCAAGCATCTCGAATCCAAATTTAAGCTGATCCTTGCCCAAAAAATAAGTGATGTTGAATCCTACGTTAAACCCATCGATACTGCTTGTGCGCGAAGGCTGGTTGGTTTCATCGAGTGAAATCCTATAATTCGAATAGGATAAATTGCCATCGATAAGCACTGGGCTTGCACCGGGAATTATCACAAAATTTGCCCCTCCGCCTGCGGCATCCCAGCCGTATTTAGAAACAGCCTTGTAAGTAGCCCTATCATTGTAGTTAAAACCGAAAACATTCACCCTGCTTCCGTTTGCAAGGTTTGCCGAAACTTTGCCATAAAAATCGTTATAATTAAATGGCAAGCCATTTTCATCAATATAGGTGTATAAAATTTTGGAACTTTGCTCGAGGTATGAATTCTTATACGAAAGGAGAAACGACAGACTTCCACTATTATCGTTTTTTTGCTTCACAATCGGGCCTTCGAGCAGGATTTTAGCACCAAAAGTGCTCGCTCCAAGTTTACCGGCAAAATGTTTTTTGTTGCCATCGCGGGTCGTCAAATCCATTACCGACGAAATGCGCCCTCCCATTTCGGCACCAAACCCACCCGAATAAATATCTGCCGTGCGGAGCAAATCTGTCTCGAACACCGAAAACAAACCAATAGAATGGAAAGGATTATAGATCACCATCCCATCCAATTGTACTTTGTTTTGTATAGGCGAACCTCCCCGGATGTATAATTGCCCGCCCTGATCGCCCGTAAACACTACGCCAGGCAATACTTGTAGATATTGAGCCAAATCGGCTTGCCCACCTATCGAAGGGATTTGCTTGATTTGTTTTGGCGTTACTTTTACAACCGAAGTGCGGGTTTCGGAGCGTTGTTCGGTATGTTCTGCCGAAATGCTCACTCCTTGTAACACAATGGCAGCCTTTGTTAAGTAGTATTTTTTCGACAGAATAGTGCCGCCATTTATTGAAATATTTTCTTTAAGCGTATCGAAACCAAGGAAAGTAACAACAAGTAGATGGTTTCCATCTGGAACTTTTGAAATGGTAAAATATCCGTTTACATCGGTAACAGCCCCGATGGTAGTGCCTGATAAATAAACACTTGTAAACAGTGCTGGTTCACCGCTTTCTTTTTCATAAACAAAACCCCGAACAACTCCCTGTTGCGAAAATGCTGTGTTTGTGGCTGCAAAAAATAAAAAGGCCAAACAGATTAAAATCCTTAAACGAGATGACATAAGCCCAATTTGTAAGTACTGTATTAAAGCTGCAAATATAGTTATATCAAGCAAAACAAACTCTTTTTACTTAAAAGTGCCGCAATAAAATCCTATTCCAAAAAAACAAAAACATTTTTTTGATATATTTAAGTAAGTGAATGTTTTTTCTATCTTTACAAAGAATTAAAACTACTAAAAACTGTAAAAAAGAATGAGTACTGGTAAGATTATTTTTGAAAATGGCAGCCTGCAAGTGCCTGATTATCCGATTATACCATTTATTATTGGTGATGGGACTGGCCCTGATATTTGGCATGCCTCTGTGCGTGTTTTTGATGCAGCAGTTGAAAAAGCATATAACGGCAAACGTAAAATAATGTGGAAAGAAGTCCTTGCCGGCGAAAAAGCATTTTCGACAACCGGAAACTGGCTTCCCGACGAAACGCTCGACGCTTTTAAGGATTATTTGGTAGGCATAAAAGGGCCGCTCACAACCCCGGTTGGCGGAGGAATACGTTCCCTTAATGTTGCTCTCAGGCAAATCCTCGACCTTTATGTTTGCCTTCGTCCTGTCCGCTGGTTTCAGGGAGTTCCAAGTCCTGTAAAAAGACCCGACAAAGTGGATATGCACATTTTTCGCGAAAACACCGAGGATATTTATGCAGGCATCGAATACATGCACGGCACGCCCGAAGCTGATAAGGTGATCAATTTCCTAATTAATGAAATGGGTGTTTCCAAAATCAGGTTTCCAAAAACTTCATCGATAGGAATTAAGCCAGTCTCGCTCGAAGGCACGGAACGCTTGATGAGAGCAGCAATTGAATATACCATCAGCCATAAACTTCCATCGCTTACCATCGTACACAAAGGCAACATCATGAAGTTTACTGAAGGCGCTTTCAAACAATGGGGTTACGCACTTGTTGAACGCGAATTTGGCGACAAAACCTTTACATGGGCGCAGTACGACCGGATTGCTGCCGAGCAAGGCCGCGAAGCAGCCGAAGCAGCACAGCAGAAAGCTGTCGCCGAAGGCAAAGTGATAGTTAAAGATGTTATTGCCGATGCTTTCCTCCAGCAAATTTTACTCCGCCCCGACGAATATTCGGTTATTGCAACCTTGAACCTGAATGGCGATTATATCTCCGACGCATTAGCTGCAATGGTTGGCGGCATTGGGATTGCACCAGGCGCTAATATTAATTATCAGAATGGTTTTGCCATTTTTGAAGCTACACACGGAACTGCACCAAAATATGCCGATCTCGATCAGGTAAATCCAGGTTCGGTAATCCTTTCGGGAGCACTGATGTTCGAATATTTGGGATGGCACGAAGTTGCAAAGCTGATTTATGATTCGATGGAGAAAACCATTGCCAACAAAACCGTAACATACGATTTTCACCGGCTAATGGAAGGGGCAACAAAGCTGAAAACTTCAGAATTTGGAACTGAAATGATAAAAAACATGTAAGTGAAAAGGCAGCCAAATAATTGCTAACCTGATCATTACTAAAACAATAATCTCTTTTTTACAAACAATTAATAAATAGTTCTATGTCGTTCAGACTTAAAGACAGACTACACGAGAAAATATTGGCATGGCGCCCACGCACCGAGAAACTGCTCAAAGAATACGGAAATGTGGTAATCGATCAGGTTACCATTGGCCAGGTTATTGGCGGGATGCGCGGTGTTAAAGTATTGCTTACCGACATTTCGTACCTCGATCCGAATGAAGGTATCAGGTATCGCGGTCTTACACTTCCCGAAGTGTTCGAAAAACTCCCTAAGCCAAAAGGTGCTGAAATGCCTTATGTCGAAGGTCTTTTCTACCTTTTGGTTACCGGCGATATCCCTAACGAAGAAGAACTTCAGGATGTGATTGACGAATTTAACAAACGCCGCATCCTGCCAAGGTATGTTTACGAAGTTATTGATGGAATGCCTTGCTGCAGCCACCCAATGGCTATATTTTCGGCAGTAATCACAACCTTGCAGCGCGAATCTCTGTTTGCCAAAAAATACGCTTCGGGCAAATTGCACAAACTCGATTATTGGGATCCTACTTACGAGGATGCCCTCAACCTTTTGGCTAAGATGCCGGAGATTGCTACCTATATTTATGCAAAGCTCTATCGCGACGGAAAGCGGATACAATCGAATCCATATCTCGATTTTGGGGCCAATTTCGCTCACATGATGGGAATAAGCAAACCTTACGACGATGTTAGCCGTATGCACTTTATTATCCATGCCGATCACGAAGGTGGTAACGTAAGCGCGCACACCGGGCATTTGGTTTCCAGTTCGTTATCGGATATATACCTGAGTATTGCAGCTATGGTAAACGGCCTTGCCGGTCCTTTGCATGGCCTTGCCAATCAGGAAGTACTGCGCTGGCTACAAGGTGTAATTGAGAAAATGGAAGATCGCGTGCCTACCGAGGAGGAAATGAAACAATTTGTTTGGGATACGCTTAAATCTGGGCAGGTAATTCCTGGTTATGGACACGCCGTACTGCGTAAAACCGACCCAAGATATTCGTTGCAACGTGATTTCGCACTCGTCCACATGAAGGATGACCTGATGTTCAAATATACGGACATGTTGTACAAAGTGGTTCCTGATATTTTACTTGCACAGGGAAAAGCTAAAAACCCATGGCCAAATGTTGATGCACAATCAGGCGTTATACAATGGCATTATGGCGTTAAGGAATACGATTTTTATACCGTATTGTTTGGGATTGGCCGTGCAATCGGTATTACTGCCAATCTGATTTGGGACCGTGCGCTTGGCTATCCTTTGGAAAGGCCAAAATCCATCACCACTGCAATACTCGAAGATATTGCCGCAGGCAAAGAAGTTATAATCGAGGATTAAATTTTCTTGGGATTTCTATTTCAGAAGCCATTCCATTTCGGGGTGGCTTTTTTTGATTTATCAGTTTTTTGCAATATCAAAATTTTCACAGACGAATTTCTGCAACTCAGGAAAAAACTGCCTGAATTCCTGACCGAATTCTGTATATCCGGCTTTCAGGTTTTCGACTGCAAATTCCATTTTTGATTCAAAAGTTGTGCGACGCGCCATGCCGTTAAACGCTTGCTGCATACCATCGAGACTGCCATACGAGAACAGCCAGTTTTGCTTTTCCATATAATAAAGGAGCTTTGCCGAACGTGAAGGGAGTATGGCTTGGAACGAATTTAATATACGGTATCTTGTTTCGGTAAAAGTATGAATATCGGTGTCAGAGTACTCTGCCCAGTTTGCCGAGAGGTAATGGTCGTAAAACATATCAACTATCACACCCGAATACTTGCTAAAATCGCTGCGCAACCTTGTAATGCTTTGTCTAACAACAGGATGCTGATCTGTATATGTATCGATGGCTCGATGCATCGCAATACCATTTCTGGTTTTTTCGGAAAACCTCAAAATATCGCTGCCTTTAACATGATCGGCAATAAAATTACCAAGCATGGTTTCGGGCTGATTTCCGGCAAGGAAAAGGTGTGCTAAATAATTCAAAACAGATTGCTATTAAAGGTTCAGCTTATTAGAACATACAAGATGCAAGGGTGTTCAAAACAATTAATAATCTTCAATTTCTTGCACTCAATTTAGGATCAAAAGTTTCAAACTATTATTTTTAAAAGTACTTGTTAATAAGGTTCAATTCATGTAGGTTTGCGGCATAAATAGTGCTGTTAAAAAACTAACAATATGGATCAAAAATTAATGTTGCTTGGCGATGAAGCAATTGCTCAAGCCGCTATAGATGCTGGAATGTCAGGCATTTACGCATATCCAGGAACACCTTCTACCGAAATTACCGAATATGTAATCCAATCGAAGGAAGCCAAATCCGGTCAAATCCGGGCTGGCTGGTCCACTAACGAAAAAACAGCCATGGAATCGGCACTCGGAATGTCGTATGCCGGTAAGCGAACCATGGTTTGCATGAAGCACGTTGGACTGAACGTAGCAGCCGATGTGTTTATGAATTCCGCAATTACCGGTGCAAATGGTGGACTCATAGTTGTTTCCGCTGACGATCCTTCGATGCACTCGTCGCAAAACGAACAAGATTCGCGGGTTTATGGCAAATTTGCCTTGCTTCCCGTACTGGAACCTACCAACCAGCAAGATGCTTATGATATGGTTTACTATGGTTTCGATATGTCGGAAAAACTGGGTGTCCCGGTTTTGATGCGCATAACCACACGTTTGGCCCATTCGAGGGCAGGTGTTGTGCGTAATCCAACCCGCGCCCAAAACGAAATCCATTTGCCAGCAAACCCAAGGCAATTCATCCTTTTGCCAGCAAATGCCCGTCGGCAATATAAAAGCCTGTTGAATAAACAGCTTGAATTTGAAAAATATGCCCTGGAATCGGGGTTCAATGTTTTAACCGATGGCAACGATAAAAGCATGGGTATCATTACCACGGGCATTGCTTACAATTACCTTCTCGAAAATTACCCTGACCGCCATATCCCGTTCCCGGTTTTAAAAATAGCACAATATCCCATGCCTCATTCCATGGTTGCAGAAATTTATAACTCCTGTGAAAAACTCCTTATCCTCGAAGAAGGCTATCCTGTTGTAGAAGAAGCCATTAAAGGTTTTATGGATAACGGGAAAACCATACATGGCCGCCTCGACGGAACCGTTCCGCGCGATGGTGAGCTAAACCCCAATATTGTTGCCGTGGCCCTTGGAAATAAAGATACGCGAGGAAAAGAAATCCCATCCATTGTTGTTGGTAGGCCTCCATCGCTTTGCAAGGGATGCCCTCATATTTATTCGTACAACGCTTTGAACGAGGCTCTTGAAAGATGGAGCAAGGGCAGGGTTTTTTCCGATATTGGCTGTTACACGCTCGGCGCTTTGGATCCTTTTGATGCTATAAACACTTGCGTTGATATGGGTGCTTCGATTACTATGGCCAAAGGTGCTGCCGATGCAGGATTGTTTCCTTCGGTTGCAGTTATCGGCGACAGCACTTTTACGCACAGCGGAATTACGGGGCTAATTGATTGTGTAAAAGATAAAAGCCAGATTACCGTTGTGATACTCGATAATGAAACCACTGCCATGACCGGCGGCCAGGATTCTTCGGCTTTTGGCCGAATCGAGGACATCTGCATTGGAGTTGGAGTGGAAAAAGACCATATTTTCGTGCTCGACCCTTCACCAAAACATCACGAGAAAAACCTTGGTATTATGAAACAAGAACTCGAATACAAAGGCGTTTCTGTTATCATTCCACGGCGTGAGTGTATCCAAACAGCAGTAAAGCACCATAAAGAGCTTAAAAAAGCGGAAGTAGTTTAATGAACTTGTTCAAGGTTCAATTAGTTCAAGGTTCAATTAGTTCAAGGTTCAAAATAGTTCAAGGTTCAAAAGGTCGGACACTGAGCGGAGTCGAAGTGCAAGGTTCAATTGCTTCGCGTTGAAGGCTTAAAAGGTTCGATTTTCTGACTAATACGAGGTATCAGGAACTAAGAATCCTGTTCCGGGAACATAACTCCACAAATACATTATCACAAACCGTATTTTTAATAACTTTAACAACATGAAAAGAGATATAATTCTTGCCGGAGTTGGAGGACAAGGCATCCTTTCAATTGCCACCACAATAGGAATGGCAGCATTAAATGCCGGTTTGCACCTGAAACAAGCGGAAGTACATGGGATGAGCCAGCGAGGCGGCGATGTTTCGTCGAACCTCCGCATTGCCGACCACGAAATTGCATCTGATTTAATCCCATTGGGACAAGCCGATTTGATAATTTCAGTCGAACCCATGGAATCGCTCAGGTATTTGCCATTTCTTTCCCCTAATGGCTGGCTTATTACCAACACAAAACCATTTATCAATATTCCAAATTATCCAAAAATGGAAGACCTAATGGTTGAAATAGAACACTTTAAGAACCATATAGCCCTCGATGCCGATGATATTGCTAAACACCTGGGGTCGGTTCGTTCAGCAAACATGGTCATATTAGGTGCGGCTTCGCTTTTCCTTGAAATAGAATACACCGAACTGCAAGGAGCAATCGAAAAAATGTTCGCACGCAAGGGCAATGAAGTAGTAAAGCTTAACCTTGATGCGTTGCAGGCAGGTAGGGATTTTGCTGAAGCTCACATTGGGTAATGTGATAATGGGGTAATGTGCTAATGCGATAATTTGAGAATGTGGGGATGTGAAGATGTGCGGATTTGGGAATATGGAGATGTGCGGATTTGGGAATGTGCGGATTTGGGAATGTGGGGATTTGAACCTTTTGAACATTGAACACAAAGAAATTGAACGCGAAGCGTTGAACCTTTGAACACAAAGCATTGAACCTTGAACCATTTTAAACTTTCTTAATGAAAATCACTAAAAAGAAAATACGTTTTGTAGTTGGGCTGGCAATTGTAATTATTCTTTCTGTTATTGCTTTGATCGTTTTTAAAGATTTTATTTTTGAGCCTATCGTACATCCTGTTCCAAAAATAGCTCAAACAATTGAATATGGTATTGTAACCGATTCCTTTAAAATTGACCGCGACGAAGTGAAACCCGGCGAGAATTTGGGTGGGATTTTTACCCGTTTGGGAGTTGATAATAAAATTGTCGGTAACCTGAACACTTATACCGATGGAGTTTTTGATATTCGCAAACTCCGGAGTGGCAACACCTACACCGCTATGATGAGCAATGGAGGCGACAATAAACTGAAATATTTCATATACTCAATCAACGATACTAGTTATGTGATTTTCGATTTTCGCGATTCGTTGCATGTACATAAGGATGCCAAGGAAGTTAGCCGCCAGTTGAAATCCTTGTCAGGAATTATCAATTCCTCGCTATGGGTTACCATGCAACAGGCTGGTGCCGACCCGAATATGGCCGTAGCACTTGCAAACATCTATCAATGGTCAATTGATTTTTACGCCATCCAAAAAGGCGATTCCTTTAAAGTTATTTACGAAGAACTTTCGGTAGATGGCAAACAAATC
>CAIRHD010000140.1 GCA_903878265.1 uncultured Bacteroidales bacterium
ACCGGCATTGATGCCCAACCCGTTTTGGATTGCGACCTTTGAAGCTTCGATGTATGGCAAAATTGCTATTATCCGATCCATCGGATACTGATTTGCATACGCTTCGGTATAAAGTTCGATCCGGTCGGCACCTGTTTCGGCGGCATGAAAAACCATTTCGGCAACAGGGTCAACAAAAATTGAAGTACGTATGCCATTGGCTTTGAATTCGGACACAATTTCTTTCAAATACGCTTTATGTTTCTTTGTGTCCCAACCGGCATTGGAAGTAACTGCTTCAACCGAATCGGGCACTAAAGTAACCTGTGCAGGTTTAACCTCAAGAACCAGTTCGATAAAACGGGGAATGGGATTTCCTTCGATGTTAAACTCGGTTTTTATCAAAGGATAAATTTCATAAACGTCGCTATAGCGAATGTGGCGCTCATCCGGACGCGGATGAACCGTTATGCCATGTGCCCCGAATAATTCGCAATCAATGGCGGCTTTTAGCACATCGGGCATGTTTCCGCCCCTTGCATTACGAATTGTGGCAATTTTATTAATATTTACGCTTAACTTTGTCATCGCTAATTTTTAAGCCGCAAATTTACAAAACACCATGCTTAGTTTTACTTCTTTGAGGCACGATATTTGAACTGGTACTTTTATGATAGCAAAAGATCTTATATCCGACGCAGTATTGCCGCTCAAAACTTCCGACACCGGGCTTATTGCCATGCATTGGTTTGATGAATTCAGGGTTTCGCACCTTCCAGTTGTGAACGATTCGCAATTGTTGGGACTAATTTCGGAAGATGATGTTTTTGCTGCCGGTTCATTTGAGGAGCCAATCTGGAATTTTCAGTTGAAACTGAGGGATATTTCGATCTCGCAATCGAAGCATATTTACGAAGCCATGAAGCTTTTTGCCAATCACAAACTCACCACTCTTCCTGTTGTTGACGAAAAAGGCGATTATCTTGGCGTGATTACCTTAGCCGATATGGTCGAAAAAATGGCAACCACTGCTGCGGTAAGCAATCCTGGCGGCATACTGGTACTCGAAGTAGATGCCAATAACTTTTCAATGGTTGAGGTTTCAAGGATTGTGGAAGAAAACGATGCAAAAATCCTGAGTTTTTATGTTACTTCGCCTGTGGGAGCCACCCGCCTCGAACTTACAATGAAACTTAATAAAATTGATATACAGCCAGTTATCCTTTCTTTTGAACGGCATGATTATCTGATAAAAGCGTCATTCTTCGAAAGTGATTATTTCGACAACCTCCGCGAGCGTTACGATCTCCTGATGACTTATCTAAACGTTTGATCCTGTTTCATGGGTTTTACTTTCGAATACACCACGGTTAAAACAGGATACATTTGGATCCTCTTTTTACTGATGGTTGTTGGATTGCAATCCGCCACAGCCCAGTCACATCTTGCAGGCCAGAGCATCATTATCCAGTCTGTAAATTTGTCAGGCAATACCAAAACACGCGATTATCTCATCTACCGGGAGTTGCTTTTTAATCAAGGCGATACTGTTTCCCTAAACGATTTTGGGATGCTTGTTTACCAATCGAGGCTTAACCTCTTAAATACGGCACTGTTCAATTTCGTAACAATCGACACTGTTTTTAAAGTAGATTCGGGCGAAATTGCCATGGCCGATATTAAAATATCACTGCTCGAGCGCTGGTATTTGTGGCCTGTTCCCATTGCAAAAATGACTGACCGCAACTTTAATGCATGGTGGCAGACACGTGATTTTACCCGTATTAATTACGGCTTGGATGTGAAATGGTATAATTTCACAGGAAGGATGGATGAACTGGATGCCATACTCCAGTTTGGCAAAAACAGGCAGTTCGGCATTTCATACCTAAATCCTTATATAGACAGGCGCAAACATTTCGGGATTGGTTTTGAAGTTGGTTATAAGAAAAGTCGCGAAACCGGATGTATGACCCAAAATGATAAACTTGAGTTCGCTTTTGTGCCCGAAGGTTTGACCACCGAAAATTATTTCGCTTTAAAAACATCGTTCAGGAATTCTATTTTCACAACACATACGCTTGTTGCCGGGTTAAAATCGCTCTCCTTTTCCGATTCGCTTTTGGCTATCAATGCCGATTACAGTTATCCCGAATTGAAAGATCCTCTGTTTTTTTATATTTATTACAAGCTAAAACTCGATCATCGCGATATTAAATATTACCCACTCAAAGGTTGGTATGCCGATCTGGAATTAAACAAGCAAGGATTGGGTTTCGATTTCGAGAAACCCGTTGATGTTACTTGGGCGAAAGCCACCACCTCTTTATATTCCAAACTATCAGAACGCTGGTTTACAGGCGTTTCCTTTACCGGAAAAATGTCATCGGGAGCATGGCAACCGTATTTTCTGCTGCGCGGCTTGGGTTACGACCACGACTACGTTAGAGGCTATGAATATCAGGTTGTTGATGGCAAACATTTTGTGCTTGTGCGATCCACCGTAAAATTCGCTTTGGTTCCGGAGAAGACCCAAAATATTGGTTTTATCCCAACACCAAAATTTGGCCTAATCCACTATGCACTTTATCTTACTGCTTTCGCCGACGTCGGCTATGTGTGGCAACCTCAATGGGTTGGGCTGAACAACAATAATCTCCCACAAACCATGCTTGCCGGTGCAGGCGTAGGCTTGGATTTTGTAACATATTACGACAAAGTGGTAAGGATTGAATACGCTGTGAACAAATCAGGCAAAAGCGGTATCTTTATACACTTTATTGCAGGGATTTAGGTGATTGATTATGGACAAGCTTAACAAATACTGACGTAACAATTAAGTTATTTATATTTGCTGCTTTAATTTATCCTTTCTAGTTTCTGACATCTTCACAAAAAAGGAAAACATCTATATGTCTTAGAACCAAAACCTCTAAAGAATAAATAACGTGAAAATAGCCTTATTTGGTAAAGAATTTAGCACCGACCAACTTGGATACATCCGCATCCTCACCGAAACACTCGAAAACCGCGGATGCAAATTGCTGGTTTGGAAACCATTTTACGATTTCTTAAGAGATTCTATTACTTTTAGTCACGATGTTGACCTTTTCGGTGAACATACCGATTTAGTCGGAAAAGCAGATATGCTGTTTTCGATAGGAGGCGATGGCACGATGCTCCATTCGGTAAGGCTGGTGCGCAATTCAGGCATTCCCATTGCAGGTATAAACTTGGGCAGGATGGGATTCCTGTCGAGTATTCCACGGAGTGAAATAATAGATGCTGTTGACGATATACTCCAAAACCGGTTCCGAATCGTAAAACGCACACTCATTAGTTTGCTTTCGCCAAAAAACTTGTTCGATGATTTTAGCTTTGCATTCAACGAGCTTTCGATAAACAAAAAAGAAAATTCCTCGTTGGTGGTTGTGCATGTTTGGGTAAACGAACAGCAGCTCCATTCGTATTGGGCCGATGGGCTGATTGTTGCCACACCAACCGGATCCACTGCTTATTCGTTGAGTTGTGGAGGCCCAATTATAACACCCGACTCAAGCAATTTTGTTATCACGCCTATTGCCCCGCACAATTTATCGGTACGTCCGGTCGTTATTCCCGACAGCAGTATAATCCGTATCAGGGTCGATAGCCGCGACCAATTGGCACTTGTTAGCCTCGATTCGCAAACAGCCATTATTACCCCTGATATTGAACTGGTTGTGGGTAAAGCCGATTACGAGATTAATTTGGTGCAGCGTTTGAACGAGAACTTTTTTTCAACACTTCGGGCAAAACTGAATTGGGGATCCGACATAAGAAATTGATGGTTTGTTTGATAAGTTGACAATTTCTCTCAACCCATAACCTTTCTCAAAATATATCTTGCGCATCTGCTTATGGGTTGCTTCATTTGTATTTTACTTTGCCGATTACATAATTTCAGGATTGCAAACCTCATCCATGAAAAATGTCGACAAAGTTCAATTCATTGAAAAATAAGTATATACGCGCAATAACGCACAATTCGCCCTGTATCAATATTAATATTACCTTTGCACGCTTCAAAAATTATGCTAAAAACCAGTGTTTTCATCCTTTTCCTGATGCTTGCCGCCCCACTATTATATGCGCAAAAATCGGGCGATTTGGGTATTATGGGAGGAGTTACCTATTATATTGGCGACCTCAACCCAGCAATGCCTTTCCGAATGTCGAAACCTGCTTATGGTATTTTATACAGGCAGAATTTTAATACACGCATTTCGCTCAGGGTTCATGGCTTATTAGGCACTGTGGCGGGCAACGATGCAATTAGCAAGGCAAATCCCGAAAGGAACCTAAATTTCGAATCGAAAATTACCGAGGCCGGACTTCAGTTGGAGATCAATTTCTTTGAGTATTTCATCGGGAGCAAGTTGCATCCCATAACTCCCTATTTATTTGGAGGAGCTGCATATACAATGTTCAAACCTTACGGAAATGTTCAAGGCGCAAATGTTGAATTGCAACTTTTGAAAACCGAAGGCCAAGCAGAACCGTATAATTTGCGTGCTATTAGCATGCCTTTTGGGCTTGGGGTAAAATACAGCGTAAGCAAGCTTATCGGCGTTGGCGCCGAATGGGGAATGAGGAGGACAACAACCGATTACCTTGACGATGTAAGCAAAACATTTTACCTTGATCTGGAAGGAAGCAACCCTGCCACAGCCACTATTTCCGAACTTGCATCGGACCCAACACTCACCCACAACAAAGGCATGCAGCGTGGCAACTCCCGTGATACCGATTGGTATTCGTTTGCAGGAGTGTCGGTTACGGTAAAAATAAGGATGTTGGGCAAAGAGCGCTGCCTCGACCATCAACGTGAAGGATATTAACAACTTATGGGTTTGAAACCCCGCATTTTTTACATTAAGAATAATTAACAAAAGTGGCTCTTGTTGTAAACCTCAAAAGCCTAAATTTGTCGGAAATGATGGAGAACAAAAATTTGATCGACACTATAGACAAAACCAAGCTGCCAAAGCATATAGCCATTATTATGGATGGCAATGGCAGGTGGGCGCAGCAGCGTGGCGAACAACGTGTTTTTGGTCATAATAACGGGGTGCAATCAGTACGCGAAACAGCAGAAGCTGCCGCTGAACTGGGCATTAAATTCATCACATTATATGCTTTTTCTACCGAGAACTGGAATCGGCCACAAGATGAAGTAGATGCCTTGATGCAACTTTTGGTGGTAACCATAAACAGTGAGATCAAAACCCTTAACGATAACAATATCAGGCTTCGGGCAATTGGCAACCTGAAGGGGCTTAGCCCACAGGTTAGGGCCGAACTGGAAGAAGCCATGGGCGAAACGGCAGAAAATACCCGTATGGATTTGTTTCTGGCATTAAATTATAGCGGCAGGTGGGAAATTACCGATGCCATGAAAAAGATTGCCGAACAAGTCAAAAGCGGGAACCTGACCCTTGACCAGATTAATGAAAAGTTGATTTCGGAAAGCATGAATGCCCCCGACTTGCCTGACCCCGAACTGTTGATACGAACCAGTGGCGAATACCGCACAAGCAATTTCCTCATGTGGCAAACTGCATATACGGAGTTGTTTTTTTCGCCAAAATTATGGCCTGATTTCCGAAAAGAAGATTTATACGAAGCTATTATTGATTTCCAACATCGCGAGAGGCGTTTTGGCAAAACAAGTGAACAAATAATAAATTGCAAAGGATGACACTCAAGCGTTTTACTATACTATTTATCCTACTTTCAATCCTTGCAATACCGGTAGTGGCGCAAATTTCGACAGGTGATGAAGTTCCCGATATCAACTACACCATGCCGAAAAAATATACCATTGGGGGAATTACTGTAACCGGCGTGCAATATCTTAACAGTTCGGTGCTCATTTCCTTATCTGGTTTGCAGGTAGGCAATAAAATTGATATCCCAGGCGAACGGATCCGTTCCGCAATGGACAAATTATGGCAACAGGGCCTTTTCGAGGATGTTAAAATTGTGGCCACCAGCGTACAGGACGACCAGATATTTTTGGATATCCGATTAACCGAAAGGCCAAGGCTTTCCAAGTTCAGTTTCAGCGGTATCCGCAAAGGCGAAGCGGATGATTTGCGCGAAAAAATCAAAATTTCGCGGGGCGATGTGGTAACCGATAACCTTTCAACGCGCATCAGGAACACAATTATCAAGCATTATATAGGCAAGGGATACTTTGATGCGACAGTGAAAATAAAACAGGTGAAGGATACGATGGTGCTTAATAATGTAGCCCTTACCATCGATATTGATAAAGGTTTGCGCGTAAAAATCGAAAAGGTAAATATTATCGGCAACAAGCAACTTAGCGAACTTACGCTGAAATCGGCATTGAAAAAAACAAAGGAAAAAGGATCGTACAAGCCCCTATATACTTTACAGGAAACTTTTTTCGGTTTTTTCGGTCACCTTTTCACTGGCGAAATGAAGAAATATCCTGCTTATGTTCAGGAAATAGCCGGTAAAAACATGAAATTCAGGATATTCAAATCTTCAAAATTTATCGAAAGCGATTATGAAGAAGATAAAATAGCCGTTGTGAAGAAATTCTACGAAAATGGCTACCGCGATGCTACGCTTGTAAAGGATTCGGTTTATAAAACAAGCCGTAACGGAATTACTATCGACCTCCACATGTACGAAGGCGAAAGATATTATTACCGCAATATTTCGTTTGTAGGGAATACAAAATTTACATCCACCGAATTAGCCCTGTTGCTGGGAATCCGGAAAGGCGATATTTACAATCAGGATCAACTTGATGCCTCGCTACAATTCAATCCGAATGGTGTTGACCTGATGAGTTTGTTCGTAGATGATGGTTATCTGACCTGCACCATAGAGCCTATTGAAATAAGTGCCGAAAACGATTCGATAGATTTACAGATCCGTATCCGCGAAGGCCGGCAAATGAACGTGAACAGGGTAAAAGTTGCTGGAAATACCCGTACCAACGATCATGTTATTGTTAGGGAATTGTATTCGCGGCCTGGGCAGTTGTTCAGCCGTTCGGATATTTTGCGCAGCCGCACTTCCCTGGCTCAGCTAAAATATTTCGATCAAGAGAAGATAGATATACAAACCCCAAA
>CAIRHD010000141.1 GCA_903878265.1 uncultured Bacteroidales bacterium
CAGTCCTTACCCAACTCAATTCCTTTATAATTTTGGCGATCCGCTTTCAGGAGTAAACAATTCAAGCACTTCCCAAAACCCAAGCCATATATTCTCAGTGGCTGGCACTTATCTGGTTACACTTACTACTACAGACAGTACAGGATGTAGTTTCGTTTTTACTGCTACGGTATTGGTGCAATCCCAGAATTGCGATAATGAAATTACCATAAACAGCGTTCAGAATCTTACTGTAACATTGCAGGGAAGTTTGTTAAATGGCTCGTCTGCAATTTATTCATGGGATTTGGGCGATGGAAGCACGGCAACCGGAAATACTATTTCCCATACCTATCCTGCAACTGGAGTGTACATTGTTTCATTAACTACAACCACCAATAGCGGCTGTGTGGATGTTTCTACCGCAATAATTACGCTTGTCGATTCCATCCCTGTAGGTTGTAGTTGCTTCTTTACTGCAATTGTAGAAATTAATTTGTACGAAATCCAGTTCAACGGCATAGCAACCGGTGTAGGCCCAGTCGCATTTTCCTGGAATTTTGGCGACCCACTTTCAGGTGCTTCCAACACAAGCTCGTTACAAAACCCTTACCATATTTTCAGCAATCCGGGTACATATACGGTGGTGCTTTCCACTGTTGATTCCAACAATTGCACGAGTACATTTGCAGGTTCGGTTACATTGGGTATTTTTAGTACATATTCCCTCTATGGACAAATTAGTGCTGGTAACCAAATAATTACTGCATGCAAAGTGCAGTTGTACAGCCAGGATGTTAATGGGAATATGGACATGGTTCAGGAAGTCAATCCGGATTCTGCAAATTATTATAATTTCACCAATGTCGGTTCAGGAATCTATCGGATACTGGCAGTTCCTTTGGCAGGAACAGTTTACGCCCAGCAGTATTTGCCTACTTATTTTGGTAATTCTTACTTATGGGAAGCCGCCACTCCTATAGTTTTGGGCCAGCCAGCAAATCCATATAACATTACTCTTGTTCCCTTCGACAGCATAAGTGGTGGCGCAGGCCAAATTAATGGTGGTTTGACCACCGGAGGAAAATCAATGAATGTCGGCAATCAGGAAGTCCTGATTCTCGATAATACAAATACTCCTGTAAAATGTTTGTTTACCTTGCCTGATGGCACATTCTCATTCGCCGATTTGCCTTATGGCGAATACAAAGTTTATCCGGTAATTACAGGAATTACCACTCACCCGGTAACGGTAGTATTGAGCGAAGCAAATAAAACGGCCACGGTAATAATGAAAATTAGCGGGCAAAGTGTTTCAGGTTTCGGCGAAAACCGACAGGAAAACATAATTGCTAACGTTTTCCCTAATCCGGCATCCGAGGAAATATTTGTAACAGTCAAAAGCAAAGGCTCAGTTCAACTAATGATTGTAGATGCAACCGGTAAAACAATTATCGATAAGCAAGAAACGATTTTGGATGATAGCCGATTAATTGCGTTAACCGTTTCGGGGCTTCAATCAGGTTTGTACTTGCTTGTGGTACAAGATGAAAAAGGAAATACATCATCACAGCGGTTTATAAAAAAATAAGCGGTTAAATCGTATCTTTACCGATGCAACTGTTTCAGCTTTTATGTGTCTTAACTAAAATAAATAATCAACCAAATACTTTTTAACATGAAAACCTTTAGACTACTTTTTGCTCTTATTTTAATGCTGGGCGCGGTTTCGTCGTACAGCCAAATACTTCCGATTCAGGTAAGCGGCACAGTTACCGATCAGGCAACAGCCCTGCCCATTGCCAACCACATCGTACAGGTTAAAATTTATGGCGACAGCATGAACCCTGCAGGAGGGTTTTATGCCACCGCTATTACTAATCCAAATGGCTTTTACTCCTTGTCGATCGTGTACCAGTTTACTTTAGGTGTTGCAACACCTGTACATATTGGCACCCAGGACTGTATGATGATGTACATTGAGGATTTACAATATTATACAGGAAGCCAAACCGCATTTACCTCCGATTTCAGCATTTGCAACGATAGTATTATGCCACCATCGCAATGCGAAAACTATATAATTGTTTCTGGTATGCAGGGGTTGAATGTGTCATTTATGGGGAATATGGTTGGAACACAACAAGCTACCTACACCTGGGATTTAGGCGACAACAACACTGCAACAGGCCAATATGTTACACATTCGTATTCACAACTGGGGATTTATCTGGTTAAATTGCAAACAGTTACTGCCGATGGTTGTATGTACGAATCGCTTTTTAACCTTATGCTAATGGATACAATTCCTCCTTCGGGGTGTGAAAATATGATTACAATATCACAATTGCAAGGCTTGGACGTTGATTTTCAGGGAATAATGCTCAGCGGACAACCAGCTTCCTATTTCTGGGACCTGGGCGATGGCAGCACCGCTACTGGCGAAACCGTAAGCCATACTTACAATAACTATGGATACTACAATGTCACACTTCAAACCGTTACCCCCGATAGTTGTATGTCAAATTCGATGTTCATGCTTGTATTGATGGATTCGATTAATACAGGTTGCGAGGCAGAATTTATGGCTACCCTTTTACCCAATTCTATGACCATAGCATTTGAAACCTATACACCTATCTCAGCCCCATTGGAATATACCTGGGATTTTGGCGATGGAACAACCGGATCAGGGCCAAGCATCATGCACACATACAGTGCCTTAGGTACTTATATCGTTCAGCTTTTTACGTCGAACAGTATTGGTTGCACCTCGGTTTATACAGCACCTGTGGTTGTATTCCCCGATTCGACCGGCACACTTGATATCAACGGACAAGTAATTGCCATGAACAGCATTCCGTACGGTGCCGAAGTTACCCTGTTTTCAACCGATCCGGCTGGGTTCTTCTATCCTGTGCAAAGTACGTATGTAAACCAATTTGGGTTCTACAATTTCTGGAACGTTAGCGAAGGCACATACCTTATTTTGGCAAGCCCGATACCTGATTCCTCCAATACCAGTGTCTTTCAATTCTTACCAACATTTTACGGTGATGTAGTTTTTTGGGATCAGGCAACAGAAATCGTTCTTGGCACACCTCAAAACCCCTATAATATCAATTTGGTAAGCCTCGATTCAATTGGCGGTGGCAGTGGTTACATTGGTGGTCAGATAATCGTTGGCGGCAAAACAATGATGGCAGGCGGACAGGAAGTTTTGCTTTTGGATGAATCCAGGACTCCAGTCAGGATAACTTATACCGATGCACAAGGGAATTTCAGTTTTGGATCACTTCCTTATGGTAATTATACAGTTAGCCCAATGATTACAGGAATCACAACCATGCCGGCACAGGTAAACCTGAATGCTACAAATCCAACGGCAAATGTTGTTATGACAGTTAGTGGGCATACTATAACAGGTATCAGTAAATATGAGCAAAACAGCCAGATCGAAAACATTTATCCAAACCCGACAGTGAGTAATATTTCGGTAACTTTAAAGGCTCAAGGCAATGTGAAACTGAGAATTTTGGATGCTACCGGAAAAACAGTCTTTGCTAACGAACAAGCTGTAAACACTAGTGGAATTTTGATTACACTGCCTGTTACAGATTTGAATTCCGGCCTTTACTTCCTTGTAATTCAGGATGAAAACGGAAATATTTCCTCTAAAAGGTTTGTTAAAAACTAAACCGAAACTATTTGAAATCAAAAAAAGGCTGCCCAACTAAGGCAGCCTTTTTAATTTTTATGAGCTTCGCAAACCTTTGTATGCCGAATGCATTGTGCCAAAGTCAGTTTCCTCATCCCCCGCCTGACCCATCATTTACTTTTACTGCAAAGCCAAAACAGCTATGCCGAAAACAGTAAAAGTGCAGGAATATAACCAAACAAAATTGGCAATTTCAGGACATCAGTACTAACAATAATATTTTTTTCCATCTTGTTGCTCCAATTTACGAATATATTAATTTAGTGGCCTCTTAACACTCGTAACTCTCGATTGAAATGATTTTTTTGAAATCATATCTAAGGGTAGGAATTAATAGGTAAAGGTGTATAGATAGGTTTTATATTTCATTTCAGCACAGGTTAAGCCATACAAAGCGGAATCCAATTAACCCAATATAGCAACCCTTTAATCATTATTTCTATGAAAAAACTCCTACTAATCGTTTTCCTTCTTTATGCTTTTGCGGCCTTGCAAGCACAGGTAAGCCCGGCTGCAAACAATTCTACAGGTGGTTCAGCTACCTTTTCCAATGGCGGCTATGTTGCCTGGTCGGTGGGCGAACCGATTGTTGGCACGGTTGCCGGTAGTTCGGCCACAGTAACACAAGGCGTGTTACAAACCTGGCCCGATGCTTTTAAAAGCCTGATAATCACACTTTACCTCGAAGGTTTGTTTAACGGCACGGGCATGAACAAAGCCCAAAATGCAAGCGGCGATGAGTTTATGGGCGATGTGGCCGATAAAATTATCGTTGAACTGCACAATACAGGTGCTTATTCCAACATTGTATATTCTGGTCCGATATAGCACTTTCCACCACCGGACAAGCAAACCTAAGCATACCCGGGCGCAATTATGGTTCGTATTATGTTACCGTGAAGCACCGCAATTCCCTGGAGACCACCACGGCTGCGCCTGTTTCGTTTGCCAACGGCACTATTGAATACTCTTTTGATGTTCCGTCTAAAGTATTTGGCAATAATTTGAAGTTTGTAAACGAAAGCTATTGCATTTATGCGGGTGATGTTAATGGCGATGGGCTTATAAATGCCGCCGACATAAACAACCTTTATTCCGCAGCCTCTATATTTTCAACCGGTTATATTACGGAGGATGTAAATGGCGATGGCATAGTGGATGCCATGGATTTGATACTAACCGATAACAATGCAGCAAATTTTATTATGGTGCAAAAACCTTGATCAGTCCGAAACATTCAGGGCTTCGCTCCAAGCGAAACCCTGAATCTGAGCCGAAACTACCATGCCGAAACAGTAATACTTAAACTATCTATATCAATAAACAGATAATCAACAACCATTAAACCTTTTCAAAATGAAAAACCTTTTCAAATTTTCAGCTATCCTCATCCTGGCTATCAGCCTTAACGCTCAAGCCCAGCAATTTATCGCATACCAAGGAGTTGCCCACAACAGTGCCAGCAATATCCTTGTGAGCCAACCGATTGCTTTGCGGCTCAGTATCCTGAGTGGAAGTGCAACCGGTACTTACGTGTACGTTGAAACCCATGCCCGTACCACCGATGCTTACGGTATGTTTACCCTGCAAATCGGGCAGGGAACTGTGGTTTCCGGTTTGTTCAGCACAATCAATTGGGGAACTAACACCTACTTCCTAAAGGTAGAAATTGACCCAACTGGAGGCACAAATTATGGTTTGGCAGGAACAACACAATTTGCTTCAGTACCTTATGCTTTATACTCTTCTAACGGAACTCCCAGTGGGCAAACCCTTGGCGATTTGTTGTATTGGAATGGTACGGCTTGGGTAATTGCACCTTCTGGTGTACATGGGCAACAACTTGCACTGTGCAATGGAGTACCCACTTGGGGTGGATGCCCACCTTTATTAACAACTGCAGCAGTCAGTGCTATTACTACCACTTCGGCTACATCAGGTGGCAATATAACTAATAGTGGTAGTACAGCAGTTACAGCCAGAGGTATATGTTACAATATCGCAATAAATCCAACCATTGCAAACACAATTGTTGCTGGAGGGACTGGTACAGGAAGCTTCGTATCCAATTTAACAGGACTCACAGCTGGTACAACTTATCATATACGAGCTTATGCTACGAATAGTATCGGAACTGCTTATGGCAATGATGTTGTTTTTACAACAACACCGTTGCCAAACTTTGGAGCTACAATAACGGATTATAATGGCAATGTATATGATACTATTACCATTGGCACACAAACTTGGATGAAACAAAACCTAAAAGTAACAAACTATCGTAATGGGGATGCCGTGCCAATGGTACTCGACCCTACAGCTTGGGCGGCTCTTTCTTCTGGAGCCTATTGTTATTATGATGCAAATATGAGCTATATTGATACATATGGAAGATTGTACAATTATTTTGTTGTGTCAGATACTCGAAATATTTGCCCTACCAACTGGCACGTGCCATTTGATATTGAATGGACTACTCTTAAAAATTATTTGGGTGGGGTGAGCATTGCAGGAGGAAAGATAAAAGAAACTGGCACATCACATTGGAATAACCCTAATACTGGGGCAACTAATGTATCAGGTTTTACCGCTCTACCAGGTGGGAGTCGTTCATATTATGGTCCATATGGTTACGACATCAACAAAAACGGGGATTTTTGGAGTTCAACAGAAAGCACTACAGATAATTCATGGGGTTCTTTTGTCAGTTATGATAATTCAAACTTAAGCCAAGGTACAAATAAAAAGAAATACGGCTTTTCAATTCGTTGCCTTCGCGATGGTTCTTCTTCATTATCCCTGCCAACAGTAACTACGAGTTCTATAAGTGGAATTACAATTAATTCGGCAATAAGCGGTGGGAATGTAACTTATAATGGAGGCACAACGGTATCAGCTCATGGAGTGTGCTGGAGCACCTCTACACTTCCAACAATTGCCAATAGTTATTCTTCTGATGGTAGTGGTACAGGTATTTATAGTAGTTCATTAACTGGTCTGATTGCAGGTACAAAATATTATGTCCGGGCTTATGCTACCAATAGCATTGGAACTGCATACGGTAATGAAATTAATTTTGTTGCTGGAATAGGTGCAAGCTATCTTGGAGGAATAGTTGCATACATCTTTCAACCAGGTGATCCTGGTTATACCGCAGGCCAGACTCATGGGTTAATTGCTGCCACAGATAATCAAAGTTTGGGAATACAATGGTATAACGGGAGCTACACGACAACAGGTGCAACTGGAACTACATTAGGAACGGGGAATGCAAACACGAACACGATTGTAACAAGCCAAGGAACAGGGAGCTATGCAGCTAAAATTTGCTACGACTTGGTTACAGGTGGTTATAGTGACTGGTTTTTACCCAGTAGAGATGAACTTAACAAACTATACATCAACAAACTACTAATTGGTAATTTTGCAGGCACAAACTATTGGAGTTCAAGTGAGGCCTCCAGCATTATGGCAATGAATCAAGATTTTTACAATGGCAGTCAGCAAGGTGGTTATAAAGACAATTATACTTACTATGTGAGAGCTATCAGATCATTTTAATGATTTTATCCAGTTTGCACCAGTTTATTTCAATCATCCGTGATAGAAATCAAAACTGTAATGGATTTTGTTGAACCTGATAAAAACTAGAACAAAAGATTAATGTCAAACTGGGTGACTTAACCCATTAGTCTCTGGAAAGTCGCCCCGAGACATGCCGAAACAGCACTGATACATGCCGGGAACCCCAAATAATCCAGTAGTAGCAAGCAGTGTCGGGGTGACGGAAAAGTCGCCACTACACAAACAATAAACACAGAACCCTGACCCACATGCCCGGATGCGTCAGTATATTTACCAATTGCTAACATTAATACCTTAACACTATGAACAATAGAATAGATGCAGAAATTTCGCCCGCTGCCCTCAATTCCATTCAGCAGGGCTTGGATGCCATTAAAAATGGGCTTCCTTTTTTGGTAAAACTTGCCGACGACGAACGCAAAGCCATGGCTTTGATGGACGATGGCCGCCGCCCTTTTGTTGAAAAGAGCTTCGAATTGGGTGCGCGCAATGCCTCCATTGATCCAGGCCCAGGGCTGATTGATGCAGGCAAAAAAGACCTCGACCTTTTTATTGCCCTCAACTCCATTAAAGTGGATTTGGAACAATTGATAGAAATGGTGCGCGACACCAAACAATTAGCCGGTGCCGAAGCCTTCGAAACGGCAAGGTTTATATATGAAAGCTCAAATGGCTGTAAAAATGAAAGAACCCGGCTCCCAATCCCTTGTTGACGAATTGGGCAAGCTGTTTAAACAACCCTCTGCCGCCCCAAAGGCAGCAACCCCCTAAACCAAAAAATCAAAAAGCCTTCTGTACCGGGCAAGACAGAAGGCTTTTTTAATGCTGGCAATCCACGCAAATGTGGAACTTAGGGCTAAAAACGGCCTATTTGATGCAAAACACATCGCCAACGATGTAAAACACATCGCCAGCCATGCAAAACGCATCGCCGACGATAGAAAGGCTACATATTATTTTGATGTGCTGGCTTATTACTTGACGTAAAAGTGATTAGAATTTACTTCTTGATTGGTATTATTGCTTTGAAGACATTCCCTTTCTCTTACTTTTTGCTGATCAAAAAGTAACCAAAAATCAAGGCTTTATAAAAATACTTGCGTTTCTAAGCCGAAGGTATCTTCCCGCAACACAAGGCATGTGAGATGGCACAAAACCAAGCTTTTGTCGTTGCTGTGTATTGCTGCGCACATGCCATCCGCACATACCTCCGACTAAGAACCGCTATCGTATTTTTATAATGCCTGTCCTTTGTAAGATAGTTCTTGCATGGTGCAAAACCGGATCGGAAGGCTCTTGTAGATAGTATAGATTTCGAGGTTGTTGGGACTGGCCTTATAGAAATTTTACACAGCTGTAGCCGAAGGTTAACCGCGCGGGCATGTGCGTAGCAAAACACAGCTTCACCTGCTTTCAGGCCATGGTCCCAAACTTTCAAGCCTTGTTTTGCGGGTGTTTACCGAGGTGTACAGATGTGTAAAATTTATATAAAGCCTTGACTTTTTATTCGCCCATTGCTTATTTTTAAAGGAGCTTATGAGACCGCTTCACTAAGTTGGTACTTTTGCGTCAAGGCAAAAGGACAAGAAAAAAGAAAAAACAAAAACACATTCGAAAAAACTGTAAAAACCCTAAAAGTCCTTCAACATATCGCCCCGATACAAAACACATCGCCAGCCATGCAAAACGCATCGCCGACGATACAAAACGCATCCCCAACGATGCAAAACGCATCGTCAACGATGCAAAACACATCGCCGACGATACAAAACGCATCGCCAACGATGCAAAACACATCGCCGATGATACAAAACACATCGCCAGCCATGCAAAACGCATCGCCGATGATACGAAACACATCGCCTCTCCCCGAAACCTACGCCAGTGTGCTCCGCGAATGGGGTTTCCAAAAGGAAAAGTATTGATTTTATGTTTATTCAGGCTTCCTGGCAAGTCGGGGCGCGGCTCCAAGCTGCACTCCGACTAAAGGGCACGGAGCCACTACCAGGAATTGTCGGGGCGACTTTTTAAGTCACCCCGACAATGTTTTAGCCGTTTTCGCATTGCCAGGAAATTCAACGAAAACAAGGTTTTTTAATGCTAGCGGCATTACATATTTATAAAAAAACTGAACCCTTTATGGTTCGACCCCAACGGGTTCGCATCACAAGATGATTTTCCTTTGTTATAAATAGTTGAATCCTCTGGATTCTGGGCCGGATTGTTCACCACGCAGTGTAGTGGTGTCGAAATAGTCGCCCCGACAATGCCGTAAGAATTGTCGGGGCGTTTCTATATAAATTTGAATGTATAAAAGTACGGATTTGAGCCAACCTAAGCATGATTACAAGCCTAATAGCACCTTCACCGGTTCATTCCCTTCGAACAACATTTTGGCCGGATTTTCGAGAAGTTCTTTTACCATAACAAGGAAACTTACCGATTCGCGGCCATCGATAACGCAGTGATCATACGACAATGCTATGTACATCATGGGTGCAACTACAACATGTCCGTTTACTGCAATCGGCCTTTCGATAATATTATGCATACCAAGTATTGCGCTTTGTGGCGGGTTCAGGATGGGTGTTGACATCATGGAACCAAAAACGCCTCCGTTGGTAATGGTAAATGTGCCTCCGCTCATTTCGTCGAGCGTGATTTTGTTTTCGCGGGCTTTACCTGCAAGTTCTTTTATGCGGAGTTCAATCTGTGCAAGCGACAAATTTTCGGCATTCCGGATCACCGGAACAACAAGCCCTTTGGGTGCGCTTACGGCTATGCCAACATCAGCATATTTGTGAAATATTAGTTCATCGCCATCAATCATGGCATTTACCTGTGGGAATTTCGCCAAGGCTATGGTAACCGCTTTGGTAAAAAACGACATGAAACCAATTCCAACCCCAAAAGTTTCCTTGAATTTTTCGTTGTACTGCTTTTTCAAGCCCATGATCTGGCTCATATTCACCTCGTTAAAGGTTGTAAGCATGGCAGTTTCATTTTTAACACTGACAAGACGTTGGGCAAGTTTAATGCGGAGTGTTGACATTTTTTTGCGTTCCGCTTCGCGCGAATTCTCAGTTTTCGGGGTTTGAGGGGTTTGCACAACGTTTGTTTTCACTGAACTTGCATCCAGCACATCCTGGCGCGTGATACGGGTTTGCCCCAATTGCTCAAGCACTTCGCGGCCGGTAAGGTGTTTTTCCTCCATAATTTTCCGTGCCAGCGGAGTAATTTTAACGTCTCCATCATCAGAAGAAGGAACAGAAATTTGTTTTATTTCAAGTTCGATGGGTTCAAATGTTTTTATTTCAGGCTCCGGCATTGTTTGCGAAACACCTTCAGGAGCTGCCGCCAAACTGTCAATAGTGGCAATCACTGTGCCTATGCTCACAGTTTCCCCAGCTTCGATAAGGATAGCAATTGTACCTGCCACTTCTGCGTTCACGGTAAGCGTAGCCTTATCGGAATCAATCTCGGCGATTTCAGCATCTTTTGCCACATAATCGCCATTTTTAACCAACCAGTTTGCAATCTGGACTTCGGTTATTGATTCACCCGGTGTTGGAGCTTTTATTTCTATTGTCATGATGTGAAATTATTTCTTTGTTTTTTTCAAAGTTCAATGGCTTCGCCGTTCAAGGTTCAATGGCTTCGCCGTTCAATGCTGGCGGCGTTCGCTGTATAAAACTGTTAAAATCATAGTATTAGGAGCTTTGAATCATTTGAACATTGAACAGCGAAGCGATTGAACCATTTTTAAACTTTGAACGTGCAGCGATTGAACCATTTTGAACCTTTGAACTTTTTAAATCTTTTCCGCTGCTTTCCATTCTTTAGGCGCACAAAGCATCTTGCAGGTAAGGTTACGGTTTTCGCAGGTGCAGTCACCAAAAGCCTTATCAATGATTTTCGCCTGCCGTTGAATGTGCAGTTTCGGCGAACCTGTTGCAGGGCTGCCGCTTTCAGGACGGGCTACGAGCATCAGTTTAACTCCTTTAAAATGGCGCAGTATAAACGACCAGGCGCCCATGTTGGCGGGTTCTTCCTGCACCCAGGCAAATTTGCTTGCGTTAGGATACCTTTTTAACACTTCGTGCAAAGTTGCCAAAGGGAATGGATAGAGTTGTTCCACCCGTACAAAAGCAATATTATTGTGTCCACGTTTGCGGCGTTCGGCAATCAGGTCGTAATAAACCTTTCCGTTGCAGAAATTCACCCGCGTAACCTGGCTCGGGTTGGCTGTATCGTCGTCAATCACTTCCTGAAAAGAACCTCTCGAAAGAGCTGCAACAGGTGAAATACATTCGGGATGCCTCAACAAACTTTTTGGTGTGAATACAATCAATGGTTTGCGGAAATCGCGGTGTACCTGGCGGCGCAACAAATGGAAAAAGTTTGCCGGAGTGGTACAGTTGGCAACCTGAATATTGTTTTCGGCACATTGCTGCAGGAAACGTTCCATACGTGCACTCGAATGTTCCGGACCTTGCCCTTCGTAACCGTGTGGAAGCAACATTACCAATGAGTTCATCACGCGCCATTTTTCCTCGGCACTCACAATGTATTGGTCTATAACTATTTGGGCACCATTCATAAAATCGCCAAACTGTGCTTCCCAAATGGTAAGCGAGAACGGGGCCGCAAGCGAATATCCGTATTCAAAACCAAGCACACCGTATTCCGAAAGTGGCGAATTGTAGATCTGGAAAGGCGCCTGCTTATCGCTGATATGTTGTAAAGGTGTGTATTTTTCTTCCGAATCCTCCATGGTAAGCACGGCGTGGCGGTGCGAAAATGTCCCGCGCTCCGAATCCTGACCGCTAACGCGAACAGGAATCCCTTCTTCGAGCAAGGAAGCATAAGCCAACAATTCGCCCATTGCCCAGTCCACAGTGCCTTTTTCGGCAAACATGGCATGGCGTTCTTCCATCAAACGTACAAGTTTTTTAAAGAACGGTTTCCCATGAGGAACGGCGGTTATTTTTTGTGTCAGTTCGAGCAGAAGGTCGAATTTCACATTGGTATTTACTGGTTTAAGGAAATCTGCTTCGGTGGCCGGGTGCAGGTTGTGCCACGAATTTTCGAGAAAAGTGATTACCCTTGCTTTTTCATCTTCTTTCGATTCGAGCAGGTCTTGTTCCAGTTCGGCTAAGAATGCTTTTTCAATCGCTGCTGCTTCGTTTACGGTTATCGAACCTTGTTCCAAAAGCTTATTTACATAAATGCTTCGTGGGTCGTCGTGCCTTTCGATGATTTTGTACAAAATCGGCTGTGTAAAACGGGGTTCATCGCCTTCGTTGTGGCCGTATTTACGGTAACCAAGCAAATCGATAAACACATCTTTGTGGAAACGCTGCCTGTATTCAACGGCAAGTTCAACGGTGTAAACCACAGCTTCCACATCATCGGCATTTACATGGAAAATAGGGCATTGCGTTGTTTTGGCAACATCTGTGCAATAAACCGAACTGCGCGCATCTAAGTAATTGGTTGTGAAACCAATCTGGTTGTTTACCACCAAGTGAATGGTTCCACCGGTAGAATAGCCTTTTAAATCGGCCATCTGAAGTGTTTCGTACACAACACCTTGTCCGGCAATGGAAGCATCGCCATGAATTACAATGGGCACAATGTTATTTGTGTCGCTTTGGTAATCCGAATCAATTTTACTGCGGGTAATCCCTTCTACCACAGGCCCAACCGTTTCGAGGTGCGATGGGTTTGGTGCTAACGAAAGTTGCAGTTTCCGGCCGTCAGCAGTGGTGCGCTCTGACGAAAAACCGAGATGGTATTTAACATCGCCAAGCAGGTATTCGTCTTCTAAAAGTTTTCCTTCAAACTCGTTGAAAATATCCTGATACGCCTTGCCAAGTGTGTTGGCCAGCACGTTAAGTCTTCCGCGGTGAGGCATGCCGATAATAAATTCGGTTATCCCGGTTTCGGCTCCTTTGTTCACGATTGCATCAATGGCAGGAATCAGCGACTCACAGCCTTCGAGCGAAAACCGTTTTTGGCCTATGTATTTTTTATGCAGGAATTTCTCGAAAAGCACGGCACGGCTCAATTCCTTGAGGATATGCAATTTCTTTTCGCGGGTAAAAACAGGGGTGTTCCGTGTGTGTTCCATCCGGGCCATAAGCCATTCGTGGATTTCGGGCCGGCGGATGTAGGCATATTCCACGCCAACGCTTTGACAATAGGTTGTTTCGAGGTGCTCGATGATTTTATTGAGTGTGGTATCGCCAATGCCAATTTCGCCACCGGCTTTAAATACCTGTTCGCGATCCTCGTCGATAAGGCCGAAATTGTTGATGTGAAGCGTTGGCGAATAGGTGCGCCGGGTACGCACAGGGTTTGTTTTGGTGAAAAGATGGCCGCGTTTGCGGTATTCGTTAATCAAGTCGATAACTTTAAACTCACCGGGTTTCATATCATCCTGTGGCATTAGCTTGCCGCTGAATTCAAAACCTTGAAAAAACCTTCGCCACCCCAATTCTATGCTTTCGGGATCCTGTTTGTACTGCCGGTACAATTCCTCGATTGCAGCATTATCGGCATTACTCAGAAAGGATAACTCGTCCATATATTTTTTTATCAGAAACGTTTACAACTTAGATATGTTCGGTCAAAATTAGGAAAATAACAGTATAAAAAGCCTTTTGGATTGAAATATCCACAACATCGTGAAGTTGAAAAGCCCAAAAACTTGATTTCGGGAACGGGAAACCTATCACTTCTTAACAACTATCAAACTTTCCGTCCCATTTCCAGAAATGGCTACTACCAGATAACTGCCCGGAGCTACCCTTTTACCGCTTTCGTTAGTCCCATCCCAAACGGCTTTGTACCAACCATCGGCATCGGTGTGCGGCAACAGGTTTTTTACATTCCTGCCTTGCAAATCCAATATCCTTACTTGTGAAACCCCGGTGGCGCGGAATAAAATGCTGGTTTCCTTATCGAACGGGCAGGGTTTTGCTAGTAGGCTTTGTTCTTTTTGCTTTTCGGAAACACCACCGAACAGATAATCGTAATGGGAGCCATAAATGGTGCTGAAACCTTCGCGATCCGATTCCCAAAACAGGTTTACCGCCACTGAATAACCCGTTGGGTACGTTGTAAAGAACTTAGGGTTTTCATCCTTTCCGGGCCAGAGCGATACGTTTTGCAGCCCCTCGTAAGCGGGTGCCAGGGCAAAAATTTCTTTCTCGGTAAGTGAATCAGATACAAATGCAAGGATAGTGGGAAATGCTGACGATTTTGTGATCAAAACCATTTGGTCAACGGCAGGTTGCGTATAGTTGTAGTTTGGCGAATTCATATAGGCAAGCTCGTTTTCCCAACCAGCAGTAAATACCAATCCTGTAGGGTTTTTCCCGACTTTGCTTTGC
>CAIRHD010000142.1 GCA_903878265.1 uncultured Bacteroidales bacterium
GCATCGGAACGGTTTTCCTTGATTGCTTTGTAGTTTTTTATACACACTTCGGTTAATAAAGCCAATGTTTGCTGGCAAATCCCCGGTTCATCCGAATCAAATTTGAGCTTTACAAGGTCGCTACTCGAAATCCGTTGTACATTTACAGATGATATGGCTTTGATAGAATAATGTGGATGGCTGAAATAGAGCAATTTGTAAACATAATTGGTATCGCTGCTCCCCATATAAGCTTCTAAATTTAAAACAGTATGTTCAAAATCTTCGCGGTTGACTGATGCTGGTATTGTAATTGGTAAATCGCTGGAATTAAGGTCGGAAAAAGAAAATGAGGTTACAGTATCATTTTCTATTTCTGTAGTATCCGAAGATGAAGGGGCTGTATTTTCCGCAAATTGTTTGCCAACTATAAGTTCCTGCCCTACTTCCAGGTTGTTGCCTTCTAATTGGTTCATTTTGGTGATTTCGTCTACTGACAAACCATACTGTTGAGAAATTGAAAATAGAGTTTCCTTTACTTTTACAGTGTGCGTTTGGTTTAGGGAGTTTTTATTTGGGGGCGAAAGATTTGTTTTTTGTTTGGCAGCAGGATGGCTTTTATCCTGCTTGCTTTCATTGTTGATATGCCTGTTAACTACCAACGACTTTACATAATTTGGAGTTGTTTTCTGCAATTTTATATACGATTCCTTCGAAATATAACGGGCATCGTACTGAGGCAGCATCAAGTGCTGAGCCAACAAGCGGATAGCAACTTCTTGCTGTGTTTCACGCGATTTTATAACATTTATCAGGTTGTCGAACGCGGTGTTGGTAGCAAAAAAGCTCAATGTCTTATCCATTTCCACGCTTGATCCTGATGCAATCCCCGTATAAAGTGTTGTTTCGGAAGAATAAGTATAGGTAGGTTTTCGGGTCATGTAGGCAACCAAAGTTGCAAGCACCAAAGGCGTAAACAAGAGGATTACAAGGTTTTTCTTAACCAGCTTAATGATTTCAATTACCTTCATCTGTCGTAGATATTTGGTTAGTTAATTGAAAATCAATACCTACAATTTCCTCCAACACCAAATATGCGGTAAGAAAATCAGTCCGTGAAACTTCATAATCAACCGCGGTGCGCGATGCTGCTTCCGAAAGGCGGGTGTACTCGGTTAATGGTATTACGCCATTTAAAAATTCCGTTTCCACTAATTGCATACTGATTTTGGAAGTTTCAAAAAATTTGGATTTTATCTTCAGCAGCCGTTGTTTTAACACCAATTCGTTGTATTGGCGTATCACCAATTGCCGTACTTCGTCGCGCTGCACTTCGGCCATTTTTTGAGCCTGTTCAACTTCAATGCCAGCCATTTTAAGTTGGTTTTTCCTGTTGACCAATTCATAAACAGGAAATTTGAAATAAACGGCACCGCCCCATTTCGTTTCAGCACGGGTAGTGGCAACAGCAGGAGGCTGAACACCACCGACATCATTTTGCGAATAATTATAGAAATTGCCATACCGCACATCGGCAGAAAAGCCGATATTCCGCATCCATTCTATCTGGTTGGATTTCAGTTTGCAATTGTTCACTATTATCTGCAAATCCCTGAACTGTATGTATGGGTTGTTGGCTATGGCCGAATCCATTAGCGAAGCCAAGGATGGAAGGATGCTGCCGATATCGTCCTTTAACGGATCGAAGCGCTTTTGCTGTTGTGGATGCAACCGTCCGGCAAAACCAAGTTGGAAAAGAATCAGAAGGGAAAGAATGGCTATACTTCTCGTCATACCTGCAAAATTACAGAATTTTTGAGTTATACCGTATCTTTCTGGAAAAGTGCTTTAAAAGTGCGGAGTACCAGCCAGAAGTCGTACCAGAAGGAATAAGCATCCCCGATAAAGTGATCTGAATAATCAATATCATACTTTTTGCGTTCTTCTTCCGACATATCGCCACCTTTCCCTCGGAGTTCAACCTGCCAGAGACCAGTTATTCCAGCAGGGGCTAAAAACCTCTTTGGGTTGTCCAGCCTTTCTTTTTTCTCTACTTCGTTGGCCTTATCTAAGCTATTGCTGTTACTACGGATTGGCACCCCACCGATAGTTAGTGTCTCAGCTTCATAAACTGGCAATGGGCGGTTTCCAACAACAGACATATCCCCTTTTATCACATTAATTAATTGTGGAAGTTCATCGATACTGGTATTGCGTATAATCTTCCCGACTTTGGTAATTCGCGGGTCATTTACAATTTTTATAAATGCAGACTTCGATTTTTTAATTTCATTGTTTTGAACCGAAAACCAATATTCACAAATTGTATATGTGCCAATATGCATCAGGGGCGAACATGTTTTACCATCACTCAATTTCTCGCATTTAGGACAAGGTTTATCAAAGGCTATTTCAGTTTTTGTAGAAACAGTTGTATATTGATTTTTATCTTTCGCCAGTTTTGCCAAATCGGCATCGGCATTGATACGCATAGAACGGAGTTTATAAAAATCGAAGGTGGTTTTTCCAACCCGTTTTGATGAGTAGTAAACTTTCCCTTTAAAACCCGATTCCACCCAAATTGCTAAACAAACAATTGCTAAAAGCGGTGATAGGAAGAGTAAAGCTCCAATAGCTAATACGAGATCAAAAATGCGTTTCGTTTTGGGCATCTTGTAATCAGTACGGATTTCAGTCTCAACCGGAATTATTTTCGACCGGTAGTCTTTTAAGTACTCAATACGCCCAACTATTTGTTCTGCCGATGGTTGTGGCAGGATATAAAAATCGTCCACATGTTTCTCAAAGGCTTCTTTAATCAGTTCTTCTTTAAACTCAAAAGCCAAAAGTATAAAGCAAACCGGGTTTAATGATGGGAGATTTCTGACCCACTCAAACATCTTTGCCCATTCCCCTCCCGAAAAAATAGCCTCACAGAGAATTGCATCAGGTATTGAATCTGATTTAAGACGATTCTCGGCAGCAAGAATATTGCCCTTTACTTCTAATGATATTTTATTGTTGGCCTGCAATGCAGCAACCGTTTCGGCAGAATTGCCAATATATACTATTTTAAGTGCGTTTTCCATAATTTATTTGGTTAACGATTTGTTGTAGAAAAAAACAGGGGTAATCGGTTTGAGAGCTATCAATTTACCATTTTTTTGCAAAATGTATTGGTTCCAAGTTCTTTTTTAAAATCTCATCCAGTTCTTCTGGATTGAACGGTTTGGTTAAAAAGTCCTGTGCGCCATTTTTATAACAATCTATGCGGGCCTTAGTACTTTCAACGCCCGATAGCATAACAACGGGAGTATGTTTGGTGTAACCACGCTCACGTAACTTTTTAACAAACTCGAACCCATCCATTTTAGGCATTTGAATGTCGCAAATAATCAAATCGGGAGGCAGATTGGTTTCAAGCCAGTCTAGTGCTTCCAAACCATCACTTTTGGTAAAAACGTCGTATTTTTTTGAAAGGAAACTTTCTAAAAGAAGCCGGATACTTCTTTCATCGTCTATGGCCAGAATTCTACTTTTACTCATTGATTTGATATTTAGAGTTATTGTATTTTGTTATTTATTTTTTCTCTTAGGTTCAGGGTCGCAAAAGTAATCTGTCATATAACTTATTGCTTTTCTAAAGCCCATTGCTCAACATTCGTATCACAAAACTTGTTTTCGCTTTACAAATTTTAGCATTTTGCATATCTTAATTTGATTACTATGGAACATTTTAGAAATAAAATTTGATTAGCATTTTTAATTTTCTGTTGGTTTTCAACAGTTTGTCAAGTAATTCCATCCAACATTGTAAGGAGTAAATATACAACATTCTGCAATATGGTTCTGATAATTTTATTTCACTTTACTGAAAAACGCCTTAAAAGCAGCCGGAAATCGTACCAAAAGGAGTAGTTGTTGCCTATAAAGTGGTCAGAATAAGTAACATCAATCATGTTGCGATCAGCTTCCGTAACATCTCCTTGGCGAAATAAAACCTGATAAAGCCCGGTCATACCAGCCGGGGCAAGAAAACGCCTAGACATTTCACCCATCGAAAGCTGTTCTGCTTTGTAGATTGGCAGTGGTAAGTTGCCGACAATAGACATATCGCCTTTTAACACATTGATTAATTGCGGTAGCCTGTCGATTCCTGTTTGGCGGATAATCTTGCCTACTTTGGTAACACGCGGATCATTGGTGTTTTTAAGTAAGTCAAGCCTTGCATTAGATGCTTCCTTGGTTTGTACCGAGTACCAATACTCACAAATTCTGTTTGTTCCTACAAATATCAGAGGAGAACAGAACGTGTTGGCCCGCAACTGACTGCATTTTGGGCAGGTTCTTTCAAAGTCAATTTGCAAATTCTCCGATCTGTATTTATTCCCGTTACTAGGTGCTGAAGGCCGGGCTGATTGGGAATCGGCATCTTGGCGCATAGAACGGAATTTGAGATAATCAAAGATTCGACTACCAGTGCCAATACGTCTTGTAACAAACAAAACGCTTCCCTTCGATTCGAGCTTTATGGCCACTGCAATAAGCAGCAACAAAGGTGAAAGTGCCATCAAAGCTACCAAAGCTACAATTATATCAAAAATCCGTTTCGATCCCGGCATTGAGTAGGAAATTTCGCGGCTTAGCTCCGGCTCAATAGGTTTTAGCTTCTTACGGTATTCCCGTAAAAACAGGATCCTGTTAATCAAGCCGTCAAGTGGAGGCAACGGAATCAGATAAAAATCATCAATACGTTTGCCTATTGCTTCTTTATACAATTCTTCCTTAAATACAGTATCCAAAAGCAAAAAGCAAATGCTGTCCAAATCACGCCTCTTCCGCACCCATTCGTGCATGGCAAGTCCATCGCCTCCCGATATTGTCATTTCACAAAGTATGGCATCAGGCATTTGGCCTGATTTAAGGTAGTTTTCGGCAGCAAGCACATTGCCCTGCACGGTAAGCGATATCCATTTTTCGGATCGCAAAGCAGTTATTGCTTCGGTCGAATTTCCAATATAAACTATCCTAAGCGCATTTTCCATAAACAGTAAGCTCAATCAGGTTCAAGTGTAAACCATTTTAGTTAAGCAAATTAACCAAACAGCTACCATTTTATGTTGTAATGGATTGGGTTTAAGTTCTTTTTTATTATTTCGTGCAATTCCTCGGGATTGAATGGCTTTACCAGAAAATCCTGTGCACCAAGTTTGTAACATTTCACCCGCTCCTTGCTGTTTTCAACACCTGAAAGCATCACAACGGGAGTATTTTTGGTATGGACACGTTCGCGTACCTTTTGCACAAAGGTATATCCATCCATATTTGGCATCTGCACATCACAAATAATAAGGTCGGGCAAATTGGTTTCAAGCTCTTCCAGGGCTTTTACCCCATCCTCCATTGAAACAACTTCATAACCAATCTTTTCACTACCAAGAAAACTTGACAAAAGGAGTCGGATGCTTTTTTCATCATCTATAATCAGGATTTTTGGCTTCATATTTTTAGTGTTATTGTTTTAGGATTATTGTTTAACTCTCTTTTTTAAAATGACCATTGACTTTCGTTAGCCGGAATAATTATTTTAGCTGTAAAGTTCCATTTTTTTCTGAACAACACAATTTAATCTGAGATTTTATCTGAAAAAAAATTAGGCCACGACAAGCTGTTTTGGCCCAAGCTCATCTTTTATTCATTTATATTTTCGGAAAATGTAATACAAATCGACCAAAAAATTTCGATATTCTATGATAATCAGCTGATTATCTTCAGGTGAGTGTATCAAAATTTAGAATGATAAATATATGGAATTTTTTGAAAAAAATAATATTTATTTTGTTGGTTGATTTTAAAATTGAATTAGTTTAGCACCTTACTTTTTTAGTCAAATGCAATAGACTAATGAAAAAAACTCGGGCATTTTTTATACCAATTTGCACCTAACAATTCTCCAATAAGCAGATTTCTTGACCCTACGGTTACAGTCGCTGCAAATATAATACAAGCCTTTTTTCAAGCGGATACAAAGTGTATTACCTTCATAATCGAAATTCTCGGTCAAATTTAACTTTAAAAAAAAACAAGTATGGAAACAGAAACAAGCTTGAACACAGGTGCAATTTATGGGATGTTTTCGCAAAATGCTGAAATAAAGGATTTGCTGAAAACCGAACCCGGAAATTATACCGTAAATGGCAACATTTACAACAAAGCCTACTTAATGGCAAAGCGTGGCGGGAAAACGCTTTTCCTGTCCGAAAAGATCTATAACAAAGAAGAAATCCGGCAAAGGCTGAACTTTACTGCCGGGAATGCCGCCGAACTTATATTTGAACTTATTGAACGCGAGGGGGTTATGGGCTGTAGATTGCTGAATGGCAAATTCACCATTATTTTGACCGAAAACGAAAAGACAACTTTCATCCGCGACCGCAACGGCGAAGGCAAGATGATATATTTTACCAAGGATTTTTTTACCGATTCGTACCATGGCTTGTTCCAGTTTAAAAACTTTAAAGCAGAACCTGACATGACCGGGATTGCAACTTTTTTGAAAATCGGTTACATCCCAGCACCAGTTACATCGTTGGCGGGCGTTAGCAAGGTGCCGGCAGGCGAGATACTTTATGCAACTAAAGAAGGATTCAGGTTCGAGAAACTTTTTGGATACGATGAAATCATACATGCCGAACGCAAAGCGATTCCGCTTCAGGAAGCTATTGAAACGTATAGCGACCTATTGAAAAAATCGCTGAACATGCGCATCGGCGATGTTGACACTGTTGGTGTTTTGTTGAGTGGAGGCTACGATTCGGGCGGGAACATTGCCATGACCCGCAATGTTTTTCCAGGCAAAATAAAAACGTATTCCATTGGATTTAAAGATAATCCAGCCTCAGAACTTCCGTATGCCCGAATGATGGCCGAACAGTACGGGGCAGATCATCATGAATATGTGATGGATGGCACCGAAATTGAGTTTATGCCCGAAATTATAGATGCTTTAGGCGATCCGTTCTCCGAATCGGGTTTCATGCTGAACCATTCGGTGATGAAAATGGTAAGCAACGAAAATCTACCCGTTACCATTGGTGGCGATGGCAACGACCAATATTTTGGCGCTGGCATACGCGAAACGGCCTTGCATTATAAAATGAAAAAATATGGGATCGCGCCTTTTTCTACCCTTTTCGACAATTTGAGCAGCAACAGTTTTTTCGACAAGGACGATTTGGCTTTCAGGGTCAGGTATCAAAACCAGAAAATCCTGAAGGTGATGGAACCCGAAACATTTGGTTTCCCCGATTTTCAATTAAAAAAGATAATTCCGCTAAAGTCCATCGCACCGCACAGCTACTTAAGTGTTATTCCTGATAAATACAGCAGCTACGAAGAGCTTTTCCTGCAGCGCAATTATTACCTCCACCTGCAACATTCGGTGAACGAGGTTATCCTTTTCAAGGCATCACGAATGTCTGAGTATTTCAATGTGAACCTCACTTTTTCCTATACCGACCTTGAAATTTATAATTTCCTGCAACATATACCAATAAACCTGCGTGCCAAAGGAACTGTTGACGAATGTGTTAAAGGAAAAGGCGTTGCCAAATTCATACACAAGCAATTGGTAAAACCTATGCTTCCCGATGCCGTTACCAACCGCCCAAAACAAGGTGGGTTTTCCCCACTCGAAATCTTTTTTAATACAGTCGAACGCAGAAAAGCTATCTATAAATATATAAAGAACTCGGCTTTTGCCAATACGCTCAACAAGAACAATTTCCTCAACGAGTTCTTTGATCAGTACGAAGCTCTTGCAAGCGGAAAATCATATTGGTTCTGGTACAAACAAGTAAAATCGAACCAGCTCATCAACTTGCTTATCATCGCACTCTGGTGGGATAGGATAATTGAAAACAAGAAATCATCCTACCTCTCAGACTATCTGGCTTAACATGCATTTGATCGCAGAAATAGTTATGATGAAAAGCGGAAAAAAATATTAAAAAAATTGTTTGCCTATAATTCCTAAAGGAAACATTACTACATTTACAAAAAATATAGATCATTAGAGTTCAAACTTTATACTAACTAAAATCAATAACCAATGAAAGTAGCAATTGTTGGCAGTGGGTACGTCGGTTTGGTAACCGGTACATGTTTTGCCGAAGTAGGTATTGATGTTGTTTGTGTTGACATCGACAAAAAAAAGATTGAAAATCTCAAAAACGGGATTATACCAATCTATGAGCCAGGCCTTGAAGAAATGGTTCACCGTAACACAAAAAAAGGAAAATTGCAGTTTACAACCAGCATTGCCGAAGCCCTCGAAGATTGCGAGGTTCTGTTCAGTGCTGTGGGCACTCCTCCGGGCGAAGATGGCAGTGCCGATTTGCAGTATGTATTGAGTGTTGCCCGCGATTGCGGAAAACACATGAAAGATTATGTCCTAGTAGTTACCAAGAGCACTGTACCTGTCGGCACAGCGCTGAAAGTAAAAAATGCCATTCAAGGTGAACTCGACAAACGTGGTGTGAATATCCCATTCGATGTAGCTTCAAACCCTGAATTCCTGAAAGAAGGTGCTGCCATCAGCGATTTCCTGAAACCAGACCGTATTGTAGTTGGGCTTGATTCGTCAAGGGCCGAAGATTTGATGAAAAGCCTTTACAAACCTTTCACCCTGAACGGGCATCCGGTAATTTTCATGGATATTGTTTCGGCCGAAATGACCAAGTATGCCGCTAACTCCATGCTTGCCACCAAAATCAGTTTTATGAACGATATTGCCAACCTTTGCGAAATAGTGGGCGCCGACATAAATATGGTTCGTAAGGGAATTGGTTCCGATTCGCGTATCGGCAACAAATTCATTTACCCAGGTATTGGTTATGGCGGTTCGTGTTTCCCAAAAGACGTAAAAGCGCTGATTCATACTGCCGAAGATTTTGGGTATGAACTCAAAGTGCTGAAAGCGGTGGAAGCGGTAAACCACGACCAAAAATCGGTACTATATAATAAGGTAATGAAATTCTTTAATGGCGAGATTAAAGGTAAGACTATGGCTATTTGGGGATTATCATTCAAACCTCAAACCGATGATATGCGCGAAGCACCTGCACTTGTTATTATCCAGAAACTGCTTGATGCCGGGGCAAAAGTAAAAGTTTACGATCCAGTGGCCATGCCGGAAGCCAAGCACACGTTGGGCGATACCGTTGTTTATGCCGACGATCAATATGATGCTTTAATCGATGCAGATTGCCTGCTTTTGGTTACAGAATGGTCGGAATTTAAGTTCCCGAATTTCAAGATTATGCGCAAACTGTTGACCCAGCCGGTGGTTTTCGATGGGCGTAATATCTACGAAGCCTCCGAAATGAAACGCAACAATTTTACCTATTTCTGTATAGGTATCGATACAACAAAATAATTTTTAACCCTAAAAGTAAAGCCTATCTGCCTCAAGTATGGCATTTAGGTTTTATTTTAATTTTAAAACAACGATTATGCTAAAGAAAAAGGTTTTGGTTACCGGTGGGGCAGGGTTTGTAGGGTCGCAATTGTGCGAACGCCTTCTAAACGATGGCCACGAAGTAGTTTGTCTCGACAACTATTTTACCGGACAGAAAGCAAACATTGTCCATTTGATCGACAATCCATTCTTTGAATTGATACGCCACGATGTAACCATGCCATTTTTTATCGAAGTGGACGAAATTTACAACCTGGCATGCCCAGCTTCGCCAATCCATTACCAGTACAATGCGATTAAAACGATGAAAACATCGGTAATGGGAGCAGTAAACATGCTTGGGCTGGCAAAGCGCATAAAGGCAAAAATCCTTCAGGCTTCAACCAGCGAAGTTTATGGCGATCCGCAGGTTCACCCCCAGGTTGAAACGTATTGGGGACATGTAAACCCAATTGGCGAACGTTCGTGTTATGACGAAGGCAAGCGCGCAGCCGAAACTTTGTTTGTCAATTACCACAAACAAAACAACGTGAGGATTAAAATCATTCGTATTTTTAATACGTATGGGCCTAATATGCACCCTCACGATGGTAGGGTAGTCTCCAATTTCATCATGCAAGCCCTTAAAAACGAAGATATTACCATTTATGGCGATGGACAGCAAACACGCAGTTTTCAATATGTTGACGATTTGCTGGAAGGCATGGTGCGCATGATGGCTTCGCGCGATGATTTTACCGGGCCTGTAAATATTGGCAACCCAAACGAATTTACGATTCTGGAACTCGCAAACAAGGTAATTGAACTTACCAATGCAAAATCAAAAATAAAGAGGATGCCACTTCCTTCGGACGATCCAATGCAGCGCCAACCCAATATTGATTTAGCAAAAAAGGAATTGGGTTGGTCGCCAAAAATTCAGCTCGAAGAGGGTCTAACTAAGACCATTGCCTATTTCGACGGCTTGCTTAAAATTAATCCTACGCTATGAAAATACTGATTACAGGTTCGAACGGGCAACTTGGGAACGAAATCAGGGAACTTGCAAGCTCTTATCCGCACCACCATTTCCAATATACCGATGTAGGTGAACTGGATATTGCAGATGCAGTAAAAGTAAGCCAGTATTTTTCCTTACACAGTCCGGATGCGATTATAAATTGTGCCGCATATACAGCAGTTGATAAAGCTGAAACCGACAAGGATTTAGCTTACCTTGTTAACGCCGTGGCTCCTGGCAACCTTGCTTTTGCAGCCGCCCAGTCAGGGGCTTTTATGGTTCACATTTCGACCGATTATGTGTATAGTGGTAAAAATTACTGTCCATATAGCGAAACTGACCAACTGAACCCTGTTTCGGTATATGCCAAAAGCAAAGCCGCTGGCGAAGATGCGGTGAAAAAATCGGGTGCCAACGCATTGATAATCCGTACATCGTGGCTTTATTCGGCTTTTGGAAACAATTTCATAAAAACTATGATGAAATATGGTGCCGAACGAGGCAAGCTCAATGTGGTTTTCGACCAAATAGGCTCACCGACTTATGCACACGATTTAGCCAAAACCTTACTCGATATTTTACCTAAGGCAATGGATGCCGATGGTGCGAAAATTTACCATTACTCCAACGAGGGCGTGGCCAGTTGGTACGATTTTGCCAAAGCCATTATCGAAATTTCCGGAATTGATTGCATCATAAACCCAATCCCGACCAAGGATTATCCATTGCCCGCCGAAAGGCCGTTTTACAGCGTATTGGACAAAGCGAAAATCAAAAAGGATTTTGCAATTGAAATTCCGTATTGGAGGGATAGCGTAAAGCTATGCATACAAAGGCTGAAATAACCTTGGGAAATTCGCTCTGAAAAAATTTGCCAAATGATAAACTGGGAAGAGTTTAATGCCGTTTACGGGGTTTATGGTAATGTCCTTGTTATCGAAATCATAAATTCAATTTTAGAAGGAGATAAAAATGAAAACCCTCCAGTCCTTTCCTGCGAAGAGCGAATGATAAAGTTAAAAAAGAATGTTGATCAAAAGGATTTCCATCAGATTTTATTAATTGCCCACTGGATGAAAGGAAATTTTGATATTTTTTATGACTGGGAGTCGAGTCAAATTGCCCGCAATTTACGTGAAATGGCTAGGAATGAAACCGATACGGGGCTTGAAGCAGAATTTGAAAAACTTAAATTAGTTGCCGACAAACTTGTAATCGAACTCCGGGAATACCGTAAAACTCTCACTGCCTGATAAGCCAAACTTGGCTTACATCCTTGTAAACATAGAATAGATGCTGTTTTTATAATGGCATTTGTTGCTCTTGTCTATTAATGTCAACAATCATTTTATACAAGGGACTTTTATCCATGATGGGAATTGGAGATTTGAGTACTTTTGCTTAACACCAGAAAAACTCAGGCACTCAAGCTGCCATAAAAGAAGAACAAAACAAGTAATAAAACATGATAAACTGGGAAGAATTCAATGAAATATACCTTCAATATGGAAGTGACATTGTCCTAACAATAATTGAAGAATTAGAAATTCAATATAAAGAGATTCCGCCAATTCTTAAGAAGAGCATTCTTGAAAAAGATTTTGCAGGAATAAAGTTCTATGCTCATAAAATAAAAGGTAGTGTTGCAAATTTCTACGATCCAGAACCTGTAAATTATGCGGGGATCTTAGAGAAAATGGGAAATGATGAAATCGGCGAGGGCCTATTAGATGTTTATGATAAGTTCATTGTTGCAACCGATAATCTTATGATTCAGCTACTTAAGTATCGCGAGGAACAATCCTGAAAAGAAAGTAATACTACCTTTTGTAAAACAGAATTAGCAAATAATTCTATTTTAAATGATCACCTTCAAACTGATGTTTTAAAAGTTAGCATAGCATATGGCTTTTCGTCTCAATTCTTTGAAATAGAAGCCCTAACTCATTGAATAACTGGATGAACAATCCACAATTAGGGACCAGTAATAGTGGATTGCTAAAATTGATAAAAAAATCTGGTTTAATAACACCAAATTCCCCGTCCGGCAGACGTTTTTTTACTTAATCCACCTTTTCCTGCCGATCCTGCCCTGCATTACTGTCTGTAAGTGGTTAACATGCAACGTTTCTATGTTAAAGACACATGCTCCTCCTCTAATCTACTTTTAGCTAACGATCCTATCATACCGATAGGATTTTTGAAAATCATTTCCCTACTTTCGCTTTGTTTTACAGAATTCACACGATATTTTTGGTTTCGTGATTTGAGGGATTATTTTTGAGCCAAATACAAAACCATCTATCAATCAACTAAATAGTAATAGCTTACTAAAATTTGGTAGCATGAAAATTATTTGTTTGGGCAACTACCCTCCAAGGCAATGTGGTATTGCTACTTTTACCGAAAATTTGGTAAATGCCATATTAAATGCTTCCAACCTCCATTCCCATCCCATTGAAATAGAGGTAATTGCCATGAACGACGGCAACAAATCGTATCCCTATCCCGAAATTGTGAAGCATGTAATCCGCGATAGGGTTATGGGTGATTACATCCAAATGGCTGAGCATATCAACAACTCAGGAGCCGAGATCTTACTGTTGCAGCACGAATACGGTATTTTTGGTGGCGAAAGTGGGATTTTGTTGCTGGCATTGCTGCGCCGTATAAAAATTCCGGTGGTTACCACTTTGCATACGGTTTTGCAAAAGCCAAGTTTCCATCAACTTGAAGTGATGAAAAAAATTACTGCCTATTCGTCGCGAATTGTTGTGATGAACGGGCTGGCAATCAATTTTTTAGCAAATATTTATAATGTCCCTTTCGAAAAGATAATCCGTATCGAGCATGGAGTTCCCGACTTTGAAATCTATAAAGATAGCTTGTTGCCCAAACCGAAAATCTGGGAAAACCGAAAAGTGATGCTCACTTTTGGTTTGATTGGCCGTAGCAAAGGCATTGAAATTGCAATAAGGGCTTTGCCTGCCATTGTCAACAAACATCCCGAATTGCTATATGTTGTGCTTGGCAAAACGCATCCAACTATTGTAAACTATGCAGGCGAAGAGTATCGCGAATTTTTGTATAAGTTAGTAAAGCAATTAGAATTGGAAGCAAATGTGCAATTTATAAACGAATATGTGAGCGAATTGGAGTTGATGTCGCACCTGAAAAATGCGGATATTTACGTTACGCCTTACCTTAATAAAGCCCAGATAACAAGCGGCACTTTAAGCTATGCGGTTAGTGGAGGCTGCGCCGTAATTTCAACCCCTTATTGGCATGCTGAAGAATTGCTTGACAATGGGCGTGGGCATCTTTTCGATTTTGGGAACCACAAACAGCTTTCGGGAATCGTAAACCAATTGCTTGATAACCCCGAATTGTTGGAAAAGCAGCAGCAAAAAGCATATTCGTACGGAAAAAGCATTTCGTGGCCTATAATCGGCAAACATTACCTAAATTTATTCGGCGATACTGCTTTGCAAAATGGTTTTGCAAACAAACATAAACAGGTAGGTTCGCCAATCAGTTATCCCGATTTTGATATTTCACACCTTAAACGCCTTACCGACGATACAGGTTTGTTGCAACATGCCCGAACCTGTGTGCCGTATTACAAAGCAGGGTACAGCCTCGACGACAATGCGCGTGCCATTGTGGTTTGCCTTGCAGCCTGGAACCAATCGAAGGAGCAGGTTTACCTCGATCTTCTGGACAACTATCTGGCCTACACATCCTATATGCAGCAAAAGGATGGTAGTTTTAAAAACTACATGACTTTCGACCGGAATGTACTCAACGATACTTCGGACGATGCATTTGGAAGGGTATTTTGGGCACTTGGCTATCTAATTCAATATGTACCTTTAAATTCCGTTTTTCAATTAGGCCATGAATTGTTTGAGCTTTCGTTGCCACAAATCGACAATTTGAGCTATGCACGGGGTTACGCCAACTGTATATTCGGTTTGTACCATTATGTGAAACGCTTTCCTGACCAGGAAAAATTTCTGAAATTATTGCAAGTACTTTCGGATCAATTGTGCGAAAAATTCGCCTTGCATAAGCATGAAAACTGGAGTTGGTTCGAAGATAGATTGACGTACGACAACGGTTTGCTGCCTGCTGCTTTGTTCAAGGCTTTTGAGATTTTGGGAAATGAAAAATATTTGGATGTTGCTAACGAAAGTATGGCTTTTTTGGAATCGAAATGCTTTAAGGAAGATTGGCTCTCGCTGATTGGAAACCAAAAATGGCTGCATATGGATCAGGATTATAAAATGTTCGCCCAACAGCCCGTGGATGCCATGGCTATGGTGTTGCTTTACGAAAGTGCATGGGAAGCAACTGGTAAGCAGGAATATATTGATAAGCTCCTGCTTTCGTTTGATTGGTTTTTCGGAAAAAACGACCTCGACATTACCTTATTCGATTCGGAAACCAAAGGATGCAACGATGGAATCGAAGATTTCAACATCAACCGCAACCAAGGCGCCGAAAGCAATATTGCGTATCTTTTGTCATGGCTTGTTGCCAAACCATTCTTCCGCTAACGTTGCTGGGCCAATATTTTGGCGATGCGGATGAGCAGCAATTTCGGGTCAACAGGCTTTTTGATGTATTCGGATGCTCCCATTTTCAAGCCTCTTTCCTCGTGTTCGGAACTTGTATGCCCCGACAGGAAAATCAGCGGGATATTGATATTGTGCTGTTTCATATATTCGAGCATCTGATAGCCATCCAGGTTGGGCATGGCAATATCCGAAAGTACCAAATCGTATTTCTCCTTTGCTATTTGCATCAGTGCAATAACCCCATCAGATGCAATATCCACATCATACCCAGCCGATTTCAAGATGCTGCCGATGATTTTTTGGTTAATAACCTCATCATCAACAACGAGTATCCTTATATTGCTGCTATCAAGATTTGGGCGGCCACGCTTTATATCGGAAGGGAGTAGGTTAGTGAGCAATTCCTTCAACGACAGAGTTGCATAAGTTGACGATGTGTCCGACATGGCGTAAGGAATAACAAGTTCATCGTTGTTGATGATCGACCCACACGAATAAACCACATTAGGCACATAACCTTCGCGTTCTTCCTCATTTGGTAAAATCAAAGGCTCATTTAACTGCCCGATAACTTTGGTAGGGTCGTCTAAATCGAGTAGGATTGCGCCAATCACATACTTGCGCATCGGTCCCACGCCGTGCGTTATCACCAACCAGCCAAATTCGGTTTCGATTGGCGAGCCACAGTTGCCAACTTGGATAAATTCCCAAGGAAATTTAGGCATTTGGAGTTTTACCGCATCGTGCCATAGGTTGATGGTATCAGAAAACATAACGTAGTTGTTTATGCCATCGAGGCGCGAAAGCATGGCATATTTGCCTTTGATTTTTCGTGGAAACAAAGCCATCCCTTTATTTTGGGCGTTTTCGCCATGTATGGGCATTACCTCGAACTGGTAGAAACTTCGTGTTGTTATCATCATTGGCATGATGCTTACGCCATTGTATGCGGTATAAGTGGCATAATAGCGTTCCAAACCGTCGTCTTCGGTAAATTTCACAAACCGCGCATCTTCGATACCGTTGCTTTCGGCTGCTGAAATGGGGAATATGACACGATCGGAAATACTTGTGTCTAACGAAAATGATATTTTATAGTGCGAATCGCCTAACCAACTGATTATTTGCAACATTTTGCGCTGCTGCTCATCGGGTTGCAACTCCCTTTTTGTTTCGTCAATGGCCCTGTATAGTTCATTATAATCGAATTCGGCCCTTAGTTTTTGCAAAACGAGGGTCAAAACGGCATTTTCTCCCAGCAATTCGCCAACGCCATACACTTCGCAAAGTTTTTTATAAAAAATATCTTTTTTATAAGTGAAATTATACACATTTTCGGCTTCGTCGATAAGCCGTCCTGTTGGGATCATTTCCAGGTTGTTGTTGGCATCGAGTATCCCACCCCTGAAAGCGATTGACGAAATATGCCCTTCGCCGGTTGCCCTAAAACTTATTATAACCCGTTTCTGCCCTTCCTGTAGGCCCGATTGGTCGGGATCTTCAACCATGGACGGGTTGAAAAATGCCGCCGATTCTATTGAATATTCCGAGGAAAAAAAAGCGCCAATGAGAAGTTTTTTGTACACTGACAAGGTGGTAAGGTCTTCGACTTTGCCGTTCATTATATCGCGGGTACGGTCGAAGTGTTTTTGGAATAAGCGGGAAATATTGCGGTGCCGTGCCGAAAAGTCGCGCAAAACCTGGTTCAAACTAAGCATGGCAGCTTCTTCCGGCATTTCAACAACCTTACGGATGATGGTTTGCACCCGGGATTCAGGACCAGGGAAGAAGAATCTCACAATTACCCTTTTGGGGTCGCTATAAAAGCGTATCGGCTTGCGATTTATCGAAGTGCTCATAAAACTAAATTTTCGATAAATATACTAAACAATATTTGAACACTGATTTATTTGATGTTTTTTTTTGTTTTTGCCTTACTGCAATCCAAAAAGGCTTTCTTTTTTCCTCAAATGTTCATTTGCTGACATTTTCAAATACCATTATTTTTTAAAGTCGTTAGTTTGAACGAGATAAAAGCTTTGGCAACAAACTCGTCCAAAGTTTGGAACTTTGGACGAGTTCAGCAAGGCATTTCGAGCTTACAGTCGATTTCTATGAGGTTACAGTCGATTTCTATGAACTCCCGGTCGTTCCTGTCAAGTGGAGATAGATTTCCAATAGGCAAAGAACAAAATAGCGCTTCTGCTATTACCAATCGTTTTTCATAGGTGCTTTCGCAACATCAATACCTTCAAATTTTATTCAAATCCAATAACTTTTCCGAAGAGTATTGGCATAAAAAAAGCCCCTGAGCGGGGCTTTTAATCAATTATTGTTGCTCGCGGGCAACATTTTTAAGGATTTTCGATTTGGCTTCGAGAGAAGCGAGTTCCTCTTTTGCTTGGGCTATCTTGGCTTCAAATTCGGCTTTCAGCAGATTTGCTTGCTTCGAGCGTGCGAAAAAACCAATGTTGTTTTCCCAAAGCAGGATTTCTTCTTTGAGGCTGTCGATTTTGGTTTGCAAACCTGTACGCTCACGGTTTATGATGCGCCCGGCATCGGGCTGGTCTTTCACGTTTTCGTAACGCGCACGATAATTATTTTGGTTTGCCTCCTGCGAATCAACTTTGAGCTTATCGTAAATCTTATTCACAGCAGCTTTAAACTCAGCCTGGATGCGATCCTTTTCCTTGATTGGCACATGGCCGGTCTCCATCCATACGCGCTGCAACTCTTTAACCTTGGAAAGGCTTTCCTGCCTGCTTTCGTTGAACTCGAAATTGTTTACTTTGTCGAGGATATCCAGTTTGATCTGCAAGTTGCCGCCTTCGCTGGCCTGCATATTTTTGAAATACTCGTTTTTGGTGTTAAAAAACTCATCACAAGCAGTCCTGAAGCGTTTCCATATTTTTTCGCTATGCTTGCGAGGGGTTGGGCCAATTTTTTTCCATTCTTCCTGCATTTTTACAAGTTCGCGCGAAGCATTTTTCCAATCGGTACTCAACTTATGCGATTCGGCTTGTAGGCAAAGCTCAACTTTTAGGTTGTAATTATGTAGCTGCTGATCCTTTAGCTTCCCAAAATAATCCTTCTTATTCGAAAAATACAAATCGAGCTGCACTTTGAAACGGTTCCAGATTTCGTTGTTTACTTTTTGTGGCGCCTGTCCAACAGATTTCCACATTTTAAGCAATTCGTTAACCTGATGTGTGCTGTCCTGCCATTGTTTTATGGAGTTGAACTCGGTAGCCACAAGCTGTTCGGCTTTTTCGCACAGCAGTTCTTTGGCTGCAAAGTTCGCATCGAGGTCGCCCTGGATTTTCTTGTAGAAATCGTGGCGGCGGTCGTTTATTTTTTCGGTTGCCGTTTTAAAACGATCCCAAACTTCTTCGCGCTTGTCCTGGGCCACAGGGCCAACTTCTTTCCACTCTTCGTGAATCTCCTGTAAGCGTTTAAAGGATTGTGAAATGGATGATTCAAGCACCAATTCCTCGGCTTTTTCGCATAGCTCCATTTTTCGCTCTAGGTTCTTGCGCAAATCGAGGTCTTTTAACTCCTTGTTGATCTTTACCTTATCGAAAAATTTCTCGATAAGGAAATGATAGTTTTGCCATAAGCCTTGGGCTTCAGCCTTGGGCACCATGCCAATGCTTTTCCAAAGATCCTGCAATGCCTTAAACTCATCATAGGTTTTTTTCAGCGTTTCTTCCGAGTTGATCAGCACTTTCAGCTCGTTAAGGATTTTTGTTTTGGCCTCCAGGTTTTGGATTTTTATCTTTTCCTGGTCTTCGGTAAAGCGGAATTTATTGTGTTTATATATGCCGAAAGCTACTTTGAAACGATCTTCCAACGGATCGACAACCTCAAAATTTTCAGCCTCTTCGCTGGCGGCCGCATTTTGATATAATTCCTGTCGTTCCTTGTTGGCTAGTGCCAAATATGCCACTTTAATAAGGGCAACTTTCGATTTAATTTCGTTTACATCCTCCGATTTTACGGTCTCTTCGAGCAGTGCGACCAATTGTTCGCGGGTCATGTGGGCAAAATCCACTACAGATTCGGCGGCAGCAACTTCTGCTTCAATTGCTTCATCCATCGATTCAGCTTCATCCGCATGTTCGATTTCAGTGGCTTTTACTTCTGAAACAGGTTCAACAATCACATCTGGCGTTGCAACTTCTTCCACTGCAAGCACTGCTTCAACAGCAACTGCTTCTTCAACAGCAGTTGTTTCTTCAACAGCAACTGCCTCTTCAATAGCAATTGGTTCTTCAACAGCAACCGCCTCTTCAATTGCAATTGGTTCTTCAACAGCAACCGCCTCTTCAATTGCAATTGGTTCTGCAACTGCTTCTGTTTCAACTTCCATTAATGGTTCTGCAACCACATCGGGTTGCAAATCAGCTTCAGCGGCAATTTCGCGCTGAACGGCGGTTTCTGCCATGGGTTCAACTTCTGGTTCTGAAATCTCTTCAGATTGCACCGGATCTTCTATTCCGGCTGGTTCCGACTCCGTAAGTACTTCTGCTTCAACTTCGGCAGAAATATCGGTATCAGGTTCTGCTACAGCAATTTCGACAAGCGATGCTGAATCTTCTACATTGTTTACAGTATCTTCCAACTGTGAATTCTCCTCCTGGTTGAGCATTGGAGCTTCTTCAGGATTTTGATCGGGATGTTTGGTAGGTTCCATCTTTTGATGAGTTAGTAATTAAACTATTGATCAGTGTTAAATAAAAACCGCTATTTCAATGAAATGGCGGCTGTATGTGTATTTCTCTTTCGAAAAAAATTACAAAGCAAATACCTTCAGTTCCCTAAAAAGGAATGCAAATTTAACAACATTTCTTTAAGTTCGTCATTTTATTGATTAATTCTTATCTGAGATATTTGAAAAAATAATTCTGATAACACTGGGCGAACAGTTATTAGGCTATCAGCCGTAAGCATAATTTCCTTTTTGCGCTCAGGATGCAGGTTTTGGTTTGGCATTACACTTTTTCCTGGTTCCTGATGGAATTGGCATTGAAACAACAAGAGTGAGAATAGATAGTGCTTGTTTGAGAGTTGAAAGTAAGAATGTTACTAATAATTTTTTGCTTGACAATTATCCTTTTCCCTTTTTCGAACCTCGGCCTTCCAACCTCTAACTTCAAGCCTCATGAAAATGCTATTAATATCAAGCTAAAGTCATAAACAAAAATAACACCTATCCTCAGTAAGGCAGGTGTTATTTGATTAGTTGGTAGGATTTCTGATGCTTGTGGCAGTAATAATATTACGCTTCTACCAATGCTTTGTATTGCTCATGATTAAGCAATGCCGACAGTTTCGACAAATCGGCAATCGTTACTTTTACGATCCAGCCTTGTCCATAAGGATCTTTGTTGATAAGCTCCGGCTCATTGTTAAGGGCATCGTTAAATTCAACAACCTCACAATCAATAGGCATAAACAGGTCAGATACTGTTTTAACAGCTTCGATTGTACCAAATGTTTCGCCCTCGGCCAAGGTTTCGCCTACAGAATCAACATCAACAAAAACAATGTCGCCTAACTGGTGCTGTGCAAAATCGGTAACGCCAACAATGCCGGTATTGCCATCAACTTTGATCCATTCGTGATCATTAGTGTAATAAAGGTTTTCAGGGATATTCATGGTTTTTATTTTTTTCGATGCCAAAATTACACATTGTCTGCAACCTGCAACCAAAACTTTTCAAATTAGAATGATTCTGAATAGTGGTCAGGGAAAGGGGAGAATTGGCGAGGAGAGAAAGAGAGAAGCGAGAAGTGAGACAAAAAGAGTTAAAAGATGTATGGCTGAAGGTGGTGAATAGTTAAAAGATAGAAATTGCAACTGATGTGTTTAATATACTAAGCAATTACAGGAGTGTAAACGATGGATTTGCCATTGTAAGCGATTGCAGTGGGGTGTTAACGATGGATGTGGGATGGCGGAGAATTTAAAGCCCCAAGTGCAGGGTTTCGGTGTTTTCTCTCTGTCTCCACTCTCTTTGTTGCCCTTCGTACCTCTTACTTCACACAATAAATTTAATCAATTGGCACCAAACGAGACTGCTACTGCGCTAAGGTGAACCTTAACGAAAGGCCTGCGTTGGTATTCGAAGTAGGTATTTGGGCCGAAACGTGTGGTTTGCTGATGGTTTGGTCGTAAAACAACCGTATGTTTACTTTTGAACTTACCATATAATCCGCTGAAACATTGATGGATATTTGCCTAGTTCCAGTCGAAATCTGGTTGTTGTTTTCTTCGATTCGGCGCAGCACCGTCCTGTTGTCGCGGATGGAAAAGTCGAGTTTTACGTTAAGGTCGCTTTTCATCTTCACGGTTTTTCCGGTAGCCAGCGATCGTACTTTGAAAGGCACACTTTTGAACCTATAACCTGTTCCAATTACAAATTCGTTTATCCTTATTTCGGTAAGTTGGTTGTTCACAAAACTCAGAGAAAGGTTACGCGTTTTCTTGTACTCCAACCGTGCGAGCATACTGTTTTTCATGGTAACATCAAATCCGATAAAAGGGCCAAACTGTTCGGTAACCGAAATAACGTCCATACGCTTTTCGGGAATGAAATTCTTTGCATTATCCAAAGCGGCAGGAAAACCGCCAAGGCTTTCGTAATTGATATCTGTAAGGAAACCACCCACCGAATAAACAGAACGATAGGAATGTGAAATATTGAACGACTGGAAATACTGCCGCAGGGCTTTTATGCCTTGGCTGGCATTGTATGTTATGCGCCAGTTTGGATAGGGGATTTTAGGGAATGCGTTGAACTTTATCTTGTTCGGGTCTTTTCCACCGTAAGCTGCCATGAAAGCGGCCATAAGCACCTGTGGTTGCGTTGGGCCGTAACCCTTGGGATAGCCTAATGAATCCCGGCCAACCGAATTGCTGTTTTCGTTTGCCATCCGCTCTGCAATTGGCAACCTATACGAGAGCATCTGTTCAAAAACAGGGCTAACATTTTCGCTGTTGTCTTTCTTGAAAGCGGTGGGCCACATAAAATACGACATGCTGAAAGTTCCCCTATCCTGCGATGCGGTTTCGAGGAAACTACCTGAGCCATTCGCTTTATAATAGGCTTGGTGCGAAGTTGAAAAATCCCTTTCGGCGGTAACATCTATTTTAAGGTTGCGCACGGGTTCGAGTGTTGACCTAAAGGTGATTTTTTCTGTTTCCCTTACCATATAAGGATTGTTCAACAAGGTATCGGCAGTAATCCAGCCAGAGCTTGCAGCAAGGTATTTTATATCCTTCTGGCTACCAAATATAAACCCTAACCCGGGAGCATTCTGTCCCCAATTATTGCCCAATGGGCCAGGCTCAGGAATAAAACCAGGCAATAAGGTTCCATTGGAGCGCGAATAGGTAAGCGTTGCTTCTTTAACCGACATCAAAACACCTAAAGTATAAGTGCCGGCAATTTTCAGGTAGTCTTTTTTTGGTTTGTCGAGGCTATCGGCAGCAGCGGTTTTAGTTTGGTCGTCGGCAGGTTTTTTCTTTGGGTCTTTTCCCTTATCCTTTTCTTTAGATTTATCGTCTTCGCGGCCAGGCATTTTTCCGGGCTGGGTTTGGCCCATGCTTTGCAAGTCTGTCCGCGCTTTTTTAAGGAAAGGCACTTTATCGTACAACGTGGTGAAGCGGAACGAATTGGTAATTTGGATATCGCGCGAATTGTCGATGACATTGCCAAACCTTTTCTGCAAAGAGCGAGGTGCGGCTTCCCAACGGTATTTTACGCCATAACGCACATTCATGGTAACCCAATTCAAAACCGGGACCTTATTGAAAGGGACAGCATAATTGACATTTGCCATTTGGTTAAAACGGTTTATAGTGCCCAAACCTTTTATGGAGTTCCAAACGGTATCGCGGTAGCTTTCGTAGTTGCTGTTTTGTTTTTCGAAGCCTCCGGAAGGTTCATAGATGTAACTGTTTACATTGGCACTGTAATCCAACTTTAGCGATTGCGAAAAGTCGTATTTTAAATCATAAATACGGTTCCAATCCCATTGCTTGGTATAATTGGGTTCGAGGATAATGAGTGCCGCACTTTTGTTCCTGAGCAACCTACGCTCGTAATCGCGGTTCATATCGGTACGGAACGAAAGCAATTTCGGAAGGAAATAAAAATTAAAATCACGCACCAAAGCCAAAGATTTTGACCTTATAACTTTTTGAAATGGTTTAACATTCTTGGGGTTAACGGCAAAATTGTAACCCAGCCCGGCCCGATGGGATTTTTTTCTATCCGACTCAACATCGTTGTTATGACGGCTGATTTCGGAATACGCATAAGAAAGGTCGAAGTTTTCGACATCCCAGAGTTGTGGTTTTTGGGTTGCCCCTACCCTATCCTTGCGCACGTTCATAAAGTTCAGGTTCTGCCTTTTGATTACGTCTGTGGTCAGCTGTTTCAACGAGTCGCGCTCAGTTTTGCTCATGCCATTGGATTGATCGGAGTAAAGCACGTCAGGATCCAAAGGGTTGTATTGTGGGTTGGCAATGGTTTGGGAATAGTCGTAATGCACCGGGATACGGATACCTGATTTTTCGGGAAGGAATTTGCCAAACTCAAGGTTGGTAGCAACATCAAATTGGCTAATGGATTCTTTCTGCCTTTCGTTCACTTTCTTTTCAATGCTTCCAAATCCAGGCGAACTGTAGGCACCCGATAGCATTATGTTTCCAAGGTCAGCCAGGTTTGTGGCAACCCTGGCATTGGCCGCCCAGCCCGATTTTTCGTTAAAATCGGTAAGCCGCAATTCGTTTACCCATATTTCGGCACATTTCGCCTGCCCGTCGTCGTTATTCTGTTTATTAGGGTTTCGTTTAGGGTTTCGCACACCTACCATCATGGCCCGCACATCGCTCATGCTTGGCGAACCAACAATCGTCATTTTATTAAGCCCATCTGGAATACTGAAAGGTGTGGTAATGCTAATAACTGAACCCGGACGGTTCAACTCATCGTTTCGGACTTTCTTTATGTTTACCAGCTTGGCCAATTCAATATCCAGCATATTCACTTCTGGCCATATCCCATTTTTATCCACTGCCGAAATGCCCCAGGGAGTAAACGAGAGTGGTATTTCATATTCGTAATAGTTATCAGTAAAATCGGATCCCAAACGTACAAAAGCCGTCAGGTCGCCAGTTTGGAGTTCCTGTTCTTCAAGACCTTTTTCAGCATGTATGTACATTTTTAGGTTTTTGTAATCGCGGAAATCGAAGTCGGTGGTTTTAAATGAGCCTCTGGCATCGCCGTCAAGCAAGTTACAGATTTTCAGAACCATCGCTTGTTCGTTCATCTGCATGTAATTTGTGCTTGCCTGGTTTATTTCGCGCTCGATGCCAGGAGGCGTTACATACGGAATGGGTGTTCTGTTTCCATTTTCTTCCACACTTAAAGTGGAAATATCGAAGGTAGTGGCATCCTGGTTTGGGTCCGGTACATATTCGCCCGGCGTAAGCAAGCTGTTGTAATATTTCCTCCATTCGCCACGTTCGAGTTCCAAGGATGCAAACCTGCAAACCACGGCAGTATCGAAATTTTTAAAGAACATCCGCATAAAACGAATAGATTTAAAATCCTGGATGCCACCAATAACCTTATCGGGTTTTTGCACAGGGATTTTAAACTGATACCATTTCACACCGCCCTTTTTATCATTATCAAGATTGATGACCGTAGCGTTTGGATCGGTTGCCAAAGTACCGGAGGCATACATATCGGTGATATAATTTTCACCAACCACCATGTTTTCGGGGCGAAGAATAACCTTATATTGGAAATACCTTTCCTGGTCGCTCAGGGTATTGTCGTTGTTCAAATCTTCGACATTTGGGTTGCGCTGGCCTATATCATTACTGCTGTTATTATTGTTTTCGGGCGAATTGCCGTCAGGGCCGTTGTACTTTTTGTATTTGGTCACCAAACTCCCATACTTGGGTTCGGTATCATATTCGCCACCAACAAATGAATGGAAATTATCGGTCGAAGGGTCGGTATAGGCATTGGTATAAGCTTCGGATGTTCCACCATATCGATCAAAAATCTTTTGCAGGAAATTTTTATAAAAGAAAGTTTGTTCGTCAGTACTTGGCAATCCATCAAATCCCACATCCTGAAAAGCCCTCGAATTTGGCTTGCTGTCGAACATTACCGTGATAGCTTGCTTTGTTGGCACCCTGCCCCAAATAGTAGTATCCACATCGGTAACAATTTCTGATGTTGGCAATCCGTTTTCATACGATTTGCGTCCATCGCGCAAAATATCTTCCGAAATATCGCCGAGGTTAAAATACAATTCCCCTCCTTTTTGGCCTAATGACGTTGACGATTCCGAGAAAGGATCCATCATCCAGAATGTAATATATTCGATATTTGCCGCTTCAAAATCGGAAGTTTCCATTTTGCGCATGATTCCGCCCCAACGCGAGGATGGTTCTTTTAGCAAACCCAGGCCGTTATCGTCGAGGCCTCGTGAATATGCTCCGGGAAGTACATCAAAATTATAAGGACCACGCTCTTCGGGGAAATATGCAATGTTGAAAATATTCATCGGCAAAGCCTGATTGCCGTATTGGTTTTCGCGGTTTGGAAACAACTCATTTTCGTAGATCACACGGGTCGAATTTCGCGATAGCTCATCGGAACTGATGTTGTCGGGCCTATAGTTTTTCGATTTGCCATAAAATACAGTCGGGTCAACCGTGTACCAGGCCGTATTTGCCCTGTTGTAGCCGTAAGCCAAACCAGTATTGGGCGCAGCTTCGGGAAACATATTAATGGTTGTTTGCCCTTGTGGCGTACTGGCAATTGACCACGAAGAAATGTTGATGAGTGTGATAGTTGATTTTGCGCCTTCAAAATCATCGATATAGGAAGTTCCAGCCTTGCCGATAGCCTTCGAATGGCCTGGGATAAATTGGGCAAATTCGGCATCTATCCTCAATTTCGATGGGGCTTTGGTACTAAAGAACGGCAATTTATCCACCATTTTGGTGATAAACCCTGAGTTTTTTTGGTAATTTATGCTCGCGCCCCAAATGGTATTGGAAATAGGCTCGTCGCCATAATTGGTTTTTTGGGTAATCGGCCTTTCGTAAAGGTTAAGTAAAGTTGCACCTAACAGCAGGTCTTTATTTACCTTATAATCAACATGTGTCCCCATCAATGTCTGGCTGAAAACATTGAACATGGAATTGTTTTCGAGTTGGATATTGATTGGTGTGCCCGAATTCAAAACCCCTTCGTTAATGATTTTTACGCGGCCCAGGGTGTAGTCAACCGTGTAATCCGAATTTTCGACAAGCTGCACCCCACCGGCGGTTACTTTTACCGAGCCTTGTGGCACATTGAGGGCATTGAGCGAGATTTCGGAACCCGATTCCGATTTATATTGCCCTTCCATAAGGTATTTATTCTTGTCGGGAAACTGCTCCGCACCCGTTTTCGTCATGGTATAAAGCGAATCGTAGCAATACTTGTCAGCAAAAGTTTTATCGTTGATTTTATTGCGCAAATAACTCCCAAAAGGCTCAAGCACAGGGAAAAATATCCTTCCATTCGATGCTTGAATGGTTCCTCCTTCGCGTGCGGCATTGTCGATAAAATCAAAAATCCCATCGTGTGGTGGGTTCATTTGTGGGTCGAGGTTATCGAAACCAAACAATTGGATAAGCGGAACACCTTTTATCCCTTCGGGGCCAGTGGTGAAAAATCCTGTAGGAACGGCACTGCTGTTTCCCGAATAAAGGATGTTCAGAATAAAATCTTCTTTGTTGATGTTGTATGCACCAAGGTTGTAAACATTTTTGAGCATCAGGTTCCACAAGGGGATTCGCGTGTTTACGGCCGTACTTTTCAACAACTTTACCATCAAACAACTCGCGGTTGGAATACCCTGATCGGAAAATTCACCGACCTGATACACTTTATCGTCGCCAAGAACCGTGTATTGATAAGCAACGGCAAGGGTTTGGTCGGGATTAATGGTAGTGTTTAACGAAATAAACCCTAAACGGCTATTGTACATAAATTCAGAAGCGTTGAGCTTGCGGGCACTCTCAACTTTTTCGAAATCAATGCCTGGGGTAAAGCCCTTTTGTTGAGTCAGATAATTGGTAGCCGTATTGATATTCCTTACTTGGGATGTATCCAATAAATACATCAGATCATTGGAGCCATTATCGGGATAAGGATATTGAACCGAGGGGTGTACGTTTTGATTATATGGATTTTTTTCGCCAATATCCTGAAAAGCAACAAGGTTACGGTTTTCGGTAACTGCTGCACCTATATTGGTTATCCAGACCTCAATTTTTGTGATGTTGATATTTGATGTGATTACAGGCAAGGTTTTTAGCGCATCCTGGTATTGGCCCCTGAAATATTGGCCCATAAAAAAGTGCCTGTTTTCTTCGTAGTCGAGTGCCCGTGTTGAAAATTTTTGTGTTTGTGCGCCACCTTGAACTGTAATGTTCTCAACTTGGCTCTGCTGCTGCGAAAATACGCCAGTAACAGTGGCTTTGCCAAACTGTAATTGGGTTTTAAGCCCAAAAAGGCTCTGGCTTCCGGTTATCAGGGAACTGTTTACGGGCATGTTCACATTGCCGGCTTCAATAACTTTGATAATTTCGTCTTCTTTGCCTTCGTATTTCAGTTTTAATGTATTCTCAAAATCGAAGGTTGCTTCAGTATTGTAGTTGGTATTAAACTCAATTTTATCGCCAATTTTCGCCATCAGGCTCAATTGGATTTTCATATCGAAATCGAAATTGGTAGTGCGGCGCAGGCTTTGGCTGATAAAAGGGTCGTCGCGGCGGTTCGAAATTACCCCAAAAATAAGCTCTGCACTCCCTTGTGGCCTGACATCAATGGTGTTTCCACCAAAAATCCGGTCGAAAACCGCGCCGCCAATACGCAATTTCGGGATAACGCCCAGCCTTGTGGCATCTGATGATGCGTTGGCTCTTTCTTTCCAATAATTATCCAATGCTTTGCGGGTATCCCATTTCCGGTATTCATCGAACGACATGGAAGCAGGGTTCCGGTAATCAAAACTTCCAATTTTATCGGTAATGGTATATTCGTTGTTTACTGGATCATAGATAACATCCTGTTTTTGATTGGATGGGTTTTCGAGGTATAATCCTCCTGAAGGGTTTATGTCGTAAGGGTTTTGGCTTTCGGGTATTGGAAATCGCAGGGTGGTATCGGGGCCTGTCAAGTCAGGTGTTGCGATAAAATGGCCTTGTTCAAGTTTATCAGGCGAAATGCCAAGCGACGAACTTACACCCCAAACAAGGGATATAAGTACCGTGAAAAAAGAAAACCTGAATGTATATTTGATATATCTCTTCAAACCGATGATTTCTTTATCATTATGTAGCCATCAAATTAAGTTTGGCCGTTGAGTTAGCATTTCCTGGATGACAATAAAAGCACTAAATAAATCAATATTTAAAGGACTTTCAAAGCATTTTTTATCAACTGGTCAACTGGTAAGGAGCCTCCGTTGGCTTTCAGGATCTGATCCAGGGCTTTCTCGGCTACCGGCCTATTAAAGCCAAGCATTACCAATGCAGATAACGCTTCATGTTTGCCTGTATTGTGCTGACTAATTAAATTTTCGCCGGCAGGCAAATCCTTCATTATTTTATCTTTAAGGTCGATAATGATACGCAATGCTGATTTTCCCCCTATACCTTTAATAGATTGAAGCAATTTTACATTTTCGGTAGCTATGGCATCGGCCACTTCACTAGAGGTGAGCGACGAAAGTATGAGCCTTGCTGTGTTCGGTCCAACTCCCGAAACCGATATAAGCTGTTGAAATACATGCCTTTCGCTTGTGTCGGCAAAACCATAAAGTATTAATGCGTCTTCGCGAACAATGAGGTGGGTGTGTAACCGGCAGGATTCCTTCCCGTTAATCTGGGTAAAAGTATTGAGCGAAATATTAATACTATAGCCAATCCCCTGACAAGCTATTACGGCCATGGTTGGGTTTAGGTCGGCAATTTTTCCTTCAATAAATGAATACATACAGCAAACGATTGTTGGGTTGAAGTTAAGGTGAAAAGTGTGGAAAAGCAGATTGAAATTGAGTGAACCGAAAATCAGGATTGCCACCTGTAAAAAAATCGGCAGCATCGCCCGAAAAAGGCTTGCAAAAGTAACAATTTGAGGGCAATTATGAAACATGGATTTATAATGCATCCATAAAACAACCCAGCTAGGAAATATGTGTCCTTTATCATTGATGCTTCACTAAGGACGCAAAACCAAATTGAAAATATCATTGATTTTTAAGTAATGTTTTAGTTCTGATACTCCAAAAATCTTTATCGATTTCAGGGAAAATTATTCCAAACATTGAAAATCAACACTTCGACTTCTCTCAATGTCCTTCTATCAGCCCATCAACCAATAACTAATTTAGACACAATTCAAATAGCACGTTTATAAATATATTTTAGGGAAATATTAGAATTAAACCACACTTTTGTTTGTTACTTTGTAGCATAAAAGAAATTTTTTTTAATGTTTTGATAAACAATAAGTTGCCATGAAAACTCTCATTCAAAAAAATGCACTTTCCTATCATTCCGAAGGACGGCCAGGAAAAATTGAAGTAATCCCAACCAAACCCCACAGCACACAGCGCGATCTTTCGCTCGCGTATTCGCCTGGAGTTGCTGAACCCTGCCTCGAAATACAGGCTCATCCCGAAGATGTGTATAAATATACAGCCAAAGGCAACCTTGTGGCTGTAATCTCAAACGGTACCGCAGTGCTTGGCCTTGGCGATATTGGGGCAGAAGCAGGCAAACCGGTAATGGAAGGCAAAGGTTTGTTGTTCAAAATTTTTGCCGACATCGATGTTTTCGATATTGAAATTAATGAGAAAGATGTTGAAAAAATTATTGCAACCGTAAAAGCTATTTCCCCAACTTTTGGTGGCATTAACCTCGAAGACATAAAAGCCCCGGAATGTTTCGAAATTGAAGAACGCCTCAAAGCGGAACTCGATATACCCTTGATGCACGACGACCAACATGGCACGGCAATTATTACTTCGGCCGGTTTGCTAAATGCCCTGGTGCTAAATGGCAAAAAAATTGAAGACCTGAAAATTGTTATCAGTGGGGCGGGAGCTGCAGCCATTTCATGTACAAAATTGTATTTGAAGTTAGGCGCCCGCAAGGAGAATATTATCATGCTCGACAGCAAAGGGGTAATTAACCGTAAACGCACAGACCTAAATAAATACAAGGCTGAATTTGTTACCGATCTCGATATAGATACTCTTGAGCAAGCTATGGATGGTTCCGACATGTTCCTAGGGTTATCCGTTGCTGGCGCTGTGAAACCAGAATACCTGTTAAAGATGACTATAAACCCAATTGTTTTTGCATTAGCCAATCCGGTGCCCGAAATATCATATAACGAAGCAACTGCTATCAGACCTGATGTTATTATGGGTACAGGACGCAGCGACTTCCCCAACCAGGTAAACAATGTGCTTGGGTTTCCTTATGTTTTCCGTGGTGCTTTGGATGTGAGGGCCAAGGCTATAAACGAGGAAATGAAATTGGCCGCAGCGTATGCTCTGGCCGATCTTGCCAAAATGCCGGTCCCCGAAGAAGTGAACATTGCCTACAACACGCGGAACCTGAAATTCGGAAACGAGTATATCATCCCAAAACCAAGCGATCCACGATTGATAGTGTATGTGGCCACCGCTGTGGCTCGGGCCGCAATGGAAACCGGAATTGCCCGCAAACCTATTACCGACTGGCCTGCTTATGAGGCTGAACTCAGCAAAAGGCTGGGGCTTACAAATCCGCTGATAAAACAGATTAAAGCCCGCGCAAAAGCAAACCCCAAACGAGTGGTATTTGCCGAAGCAGAAAATTACAAAGTGCTGAAAGCTGCAGAAATTGTATTGGACGAAGGAATTGCAATACCTATTCTTTTAGGAAACAAAAATAACATCAACCAGCTTATTGCACAGTACGACCTTGAGTTGCCCGATGTTCAAATTATTGACCCCACGGCTGTGGAACAATTGGAGATGCGCGAATTATTTGCCGGCCAATATTACAAAAAACGTCAGCGCAGGGGTGTAAATGCTCAGTTGGCACTCGATTTTATGGGCCATCGTAACTTTTTTGCACCAAGCATGGTCGAAAATGGCTATGCCGATGCCATGATTTCTGGGTTAACCACCAGTTATCCCGAAACAATCCGCCCGGCTTTGCGTATAATTGGCAAAAAGAAAAATGCAAATGTGATTTCAGCCATGTATATCATGCTTACCAAAAAAGGGCCTTTCTTTTTTGCTGATACCACGGTGAATATGAACCCATCGGCAGAAATCCTTGTTGAAATAGCTTTACAAACTGCTGAGGCTGTCCGCGCATTCAATATCGAACCACGGATTGCCATGCTTTCCTACTCTAATTTTGGTTCGGTAGAGGGGAATATTCCAATTAAAGTGCGGGATGCTGTGGCAAAATTGCACCGCGAACACCCTGAATTGATAGTTGATGGAGATATGCAGGCCAACTTCGCAATAAATAACGAAATGCTCACCGAACATTTCCCTTTCAGCAAGTTGGCCGGAGGCGCTGCCAACACTTTAATATTCCCATACCTCACAGCCGGGAATATTGCCTATAAACTAATCCAGGAATTGGCCGGTGCCGAAGCGATTGGGCCAATTTTAATGGGCCTCGACAAATCGATTCATGTGCTGCAAATGGGTTCGAGTGTGAGTGAAATAGTAAATATGACTACCATCGCAGTTATAGATGCACAAACACATGAGACAACTGTGGTTAAATAAAGACTTTAACAAGCTGTTAGAATGAATGTTAGACAAGGAATAAATAATGCTAAAATATTTTCTCTCAATATATTTAGCTATATAAATGTTTATTACTTTAGCAGTCGGTCATTTGTAAAATTTATAACATAATTCAAAACCAATGAAAAAAATAACTGTAATCGGAGCCGGGAACGTAGGCGCCACTGTAGCTAATGTTGTTGCGCATAAAGACCTTGCGCGCGAAGTTGTTTTGGTCGATATAAAAGAAGGCACCGCTGAAGGAAAAGCCCTCGATATTTGGCAAACTTCGTCAATCAACAATTTTAACAC
>CAIRHD010000143.1 GCA_903878265.1 uncultured Bacteroidales bacterium
AACAAACATATCGAGGTCGCCATCGCAATCCACATCGGCAAAAGCTACAGAATTAGAACGGTTCATGTTTTCGCAAGCCCTATATTTTTGCTCCGAAACATTCCTGAAATAGCCTTTACCGTTGTTGAGCAGCAATTTGTTCACGCTGTTGAGGTAACACAAATAAATATCCTGATCGCCATCGTTGTCCAAATCAGCAACGCTTATGCCTAATTTAAGTTCGTTTTGAGCATGGATATTTTTAGTATTGATAACACCACTCGCATTTCTTCTGGCGGCTTCTTCGGTAAAAATAAATTCGCCAGTAAGCTTGTTGAATGTAACTATGTTATTGATATACAACCTGTTTTGCTCATAAATACGAACGGCATAAATATCGGTTTTTTCATCTCCGTTAAAATCGTCCATTGCAACTCCATACTCATCGTCGGTACTTATACCATAAGTAATGAGCTTATGTGTTGAAAAACCATCATTATTTTCGGTATCTTCAGGATATTTCTTTTTTCCGCTATACAGCAATCTTCCGTCCAGCCCAGAAATCCAAATATTATCAGCTTCGGTCCCAACTATATCCATCAAATCCTCGGTACAAAAATTTGGAAGGTGCTGCAGTTTTCCATTTTTAAATCTTAATATCAAGCCCTTGCGGCCACAAAATACAATCGTACCATCGTTTAACAAAACCATTTTATTCACGTGTAAAAAATCGGAACTTGTATAAATCAATTTTACTCCCGCCTTTGTGATGCTGTACAAACTATTATCCGAAAGTAAAAAACCATTAGACATATCGGCAAAACAAAAATCTCTAATTTTTTTGCCCGTCAATACCTGATTATAACTACCTCCATTAAAAAAAAACAATTCGCCAATTCCACACAGAGCCCAAAAACTTGAACAATCCTTGCTATATAATCTTGTTACGTTTAAATTAGTAGGTACAGGTGGAAGCATTTTGAAAATTCCGTTTTCGTAAACAGCCATATCGGCAAAACCGGCAAACAAAGCGTTATGCTCAGAAGTAAAATATACGCAACTTATTGTATTGGCAAAGGGAGAACGGATGTTTTCGGTAATTCCATCATGAAAATGATACAGAACCGATATATTTGTTAATAGGTTTTCAAAAAACCAAATGTCGTTTGCAAATAAAGGATAAAACAAAGAAATTTTACCATCGACAGGGAAATTCAACTTCGTGGCTTTGTTAGTCTCAAAAGAATAAATTTTGTTTGTAAGGAAAAATACTTCCTGCTTCTGATTTTGAAAAATTCTAAGAATATCGGCCTTTGTTCCGGAATTTATTTTTTTAAATATCAAAGGCTGGCATAAACCATTCGTACTGAATATAATCAGCATGAAAACGATAAGAAAACGAAGTTTCAAAGTTAGCAGTTTCAAATAATGACCATTTGTAGATATGCAAATCTACAAAACAAATATTGATAAAACTTGGAAACCGGGTTTACTAAACCACAAGTATATAGAATCAACTTTTATAAATCTCACCAAAACTATCAACTAAATCTTGTATCAGTTTAAAATTAAGAATTTGATTTACAATATAATAAAGACATGAATTAAATATTTCTAATTTTCAAACGCCGGCTTAATCACTATACCATCATAGCGTTTTTCAACGTCGCCACGGTAAGTAATTATCAGGAAAGGACTTCCATCTTCGTTAAATGTAACCCAATCGCCTTCGCGGCTGCCGTTCACATAATTGCCTTGGTCTTTCAACTTTCCGCTTGGCCAATACCAGTTAATTTTTCCGTTCAGGTTATCATCAATATATTCACCTTCAAATTTTAGTGTTCCATCAGTATAATACGATTTCCATTTGCCAAAACGTGTTCCTCCTTTGTAGCTTCCAAGTTCGCGGTAATTCCCAAAATCAAATACCCAATCACCTTCTTCATAACCTTCAACAAACTGTCCTTTAACTATTTGCCTCGATGTTTCATCGTGTTCTTCGTATTCGCCATCTTCCATTCCGGCTATATAGGATTGTACTCGCCTTATGCTTCCATCTTCAAAATACCAGCGCCAGGTTCCATCAAGTAAACCTGTTTTTGTAAATTTACCTTCCGATTCCAATTTAACGTTTTCAAAATAATATTTCCAGTTACCGACAGCTTTTCCTTTGGTATAAGATCCTACGCTGCGCAAAGTTCCATCAGTGTAATATTCCTTCCAATCTCCTTGTTTGTTTCCTTCTTCGTCCACAATTCCTTCGCCGGTAAGTGCTCCTTTTGTAAAAATATAACCGGCCGTAATTTTTCCTTCCTCGTTATATTCGCGTCGCACACCTTCGGCAACATCGCCATTGTAACTTGCTACCGTTTTAACCTGTCCGCTTGGGTAATAATCGGTTTTTAGTTTAAGGCTTGTAAGTTCCTGTGCTTCTACTTGTTCTATATCGTTAATAAATTTCTTTACCGAAAGCAGGCTTCCATTTTCATCATAATCTTTAAAATATCCATTCTTTTTGTCATCCTTAAAAATTCCTTCGAGCCTGACACTAAAATTATCGTAAAAATATTTCCATCGCCCTTGTTTCAAACCTTTGCTATCCTTGCGGTTTATGCGCTCACGGCTAACAAGGAAACCTTTTTTATATTCCATGTAAGTTATCACGCTTCCATCGGGGGCAAGTTCGCGGGCAATCCCATTTTCGAGACCGGAAACAAAATTAACCACCAAACGTACTTTGCCATCGGCGTAGTAGTATGTTGTTGGCCCATGTTTTATATCGTTTACAAAGTTTTCGGAAACAATTTCCCCTTCGCGATAAGTTGTTTTTAATCCATTCTTCTTATCAGCAAAATAAGTTATAGAAACTAAAAGCCTTGCCGAATCGTCGTAAAATTTCCAAATGCTATCCAACAAAAATTCCCGTCGGTTTCCTTCCGATTTCAGGAAACCTTTTTCGTTGTATGTTTTCCAATAGCCATCGGGCTTACCATCGTGCATTTTACCCATGCTCGACAATTGTCCATTAGGATAAAAAAACTTTGTGATGCTATCGCTTTTAGTAGTAACAGCTTCCTGGGCTTTTGTATTTATAACAAAAACCAAGCATATAAGTATGAAAACCAATTTGTTAACCATAGATTTATTTTGGTTATTGGTTAATTGTTATTGGTTATTGACCTTATTCAGTCACTGCTTTTAACCTTTTACACTCAACCATTTTCTAATTCCTTTTTTCGGTTATTGGTTAATTGTTATTGACTTTAAGATAATATTAATTTTAACCATTAACTGTTTTCTTTTCTCTAATAACAATCAACCATTAACTATTTCGCTACTACCCTCGACAACTCCAGCATCCTCAAAATCGGCTTCCTTGCTTTTTCTATTACTTCATCTGATAAAGTAATTTCGGGAGTTTCGTTCAGCAGGCAAAGGTATAGTTTCTCCAGCGTATTCAACTTCATATACGGACAATCGTTGCACGAACATGTTTCGTCCGCCGGAACAACAATAAATTCCTTATCCGGAGAAAGCTTTTTCATTTGATGGATAATGCCCGTTTCGGTGGCAACAATAAATTTCTTGCAGCTGTCCTTTGCAGTAAAATCAAGCATTGCAGCGGTTGAACCTATAAAATCGGCCAAGATCAAAACTGGTTGTTTACATTCAGGATGGGCAATAAGTTTGGCATCCGGGTTTTTTAGTTTAAGTTGCAAAATGCTTTCTGTCCTGATGGTTTCGTGAACTTCGCAGGCACCATCCCAAAGCAGCATATTCCTTCCAGTCAATCCGTTGATGTACGCACCAAGATTTTTATCGGGAGCAAAAATAAGTTTCTGATCTTTTGGGAACGACTCAACTATTTTTACCGCATTGCTCGAAGTAACAATTACATCCGACCATGTTTTAACTGCCGCAGAGCAATTGATATAAGTAATTACTTTGTAATCAGGATGTTGTTTCACAAAGTCAGAAAACTCCGTTTCGGGCGCACTGGCAGCTAACGAACATCCTGCATCCAAATCGGGCAAAAGCACTACTTTTGAAGGCGAAAGTATTTTTGCGGTTTCGGCCATAAAATGTACACCGGCAAACACAATAATGTCGGCATCCGTTTCGGCAGCACGTTGCGAAAGCTGCAAACTATCGCCAACAAAATCGGCAATGTCCTGTATTTCGGCAACCTGATAATAATGCGCAAGGATTACAGCGTTCTTTTTCTTCTTGATTTCCCTAATTAATTTTTCAAGTTTATCTTTTTCCATTTTACCAATTCCTGCAAAAGCCATTATTATTTGTTTATTTTAATTTATTAATATGTTATTATTATATCGCTGTTCATAGTGTTGACAGTTTTATTTATTTTTCCTTTCAAGTTATACAAACAGCGGTTTATCCACAGTTTATTAACAGTTATTACGATGTTTAAGTTTTGGCAATTACCATTTTATGTAGTTATCAACAAGTTGTTGATACAGTAGTGAGTAATAAAAACACAAGGTTACAAACAGGTGAAATGTGTTAACATCTTGTTGTTAAAAAACTCATAACTAAGCCAAACTTTTTAGCGTGCCCACCAAGTTGCTTACCTGTGAAATTTTTGTTAACAGCAAGTAGATTCTGCACACATTTTAATAACAAAAGTAATCACTTATTAACAATAAATTGTTTAATAATTCTACTGCGCTGATTATGAAACACCTCAATTTTGGATGTACTTTTGCGGTTTGTTGTAAGTGCTTTAATTGAAAGCAAATGTGTAAAAATATCTGGGTAACTAAAAACCAACGAAAATAACTTATTAACAATGCTTGATAAAACAAAAACTTTAGCTTTAGGTTGCGATCAGGGTGGCTTCGAATTAAAAGAATTCTTAAAGATAAAACTCGCAGAATCAGGATATTCAGTACGCGATTTTGGCACATATTCTTCCGATAGTATCGACTATCCCGATGTGGCGCACCCTGTAGCTTCTGCGGTGGAAAATGGACTTTTTCCCATGGCAATTTTAATCTGCGGCAGTGGGAATGGCATTTGTATTACGGCAAACAAACATCAGAATATCCGGGCTGCTTTATGCTGGACAACCGAAATAGCAAAGCTGGCCCGTTTGCACAACGATGCAAATATTATTTGTTTGCCCGGAAGGTTTATCTCCGAAAAGGAAGCGTTAAAAGCAACCATGGCGTTTTTAACCACAGATTTTGAAGGCGGGCGGCATCAAATACGGATAGAAAAAATACCTTTGTAGATACTTTTGAAGTGTAAAACACTTATTTTAGTTGTTATCAATAGTTGGATTGCCGGTTATAAATAGCAACAAACCACAAAAATCAACGAATTCCCATGAGCGATACATACCATAAATTTGTTGCCGACAGCGAGAAAAAAGCTTTCGACAAAACCCATAGGGCCACAGTGGCTTTCAATATTTCGCGTTACGATGCCGCAGTTGTACGAGGAAAGGAGCAATACTGCAACCTCGAACTGGCCAAAGAACGTGGGGCACATATTAAAAACAAGGTAATTACCGATTTGCCAAAATACCTCACCGATTTTGAAGCCGCTTTCCAATCGCGTGGTGGCAAGGTTCTTTGGGCTTTAGATGGCGCAGAAGCTTTTGCCGAAGTGCTTAAAATTGTGAAAAAACAACAGGCCAAGCACGTTGTGAAAAGCAAAACTATGGTTACGGAGGAAATTTCGCTCAATGAAAACCTCGAAAAAGCCGGAATCGAATCGTTGGAAACAGATTTGGGCGAATACATCGTTCAGCTTGCAGGCGAAAAACCATATCATATTGTTACTCCAGCCATGCACAAATCGAAAGAGGAAGTGGCCGAACTTTTCAACCAAAAATTCGGGATGGCAACCAACAGCACGCCCGAACAAATTACGGCTTATGTGCGAGAATTGCTGCGCGAAAAATTTGTACAGGCCGATATTGGAATAACCGGAGCCAATTTTCTGGTTGCCGATATAGGGGCTGTTTGCCTTACCGAAAACGAAGGTAATGCCTTGATGACCATGTCGTTTCCCAAAGTTCATATTGTAATTGCCGGCATCGAAAAACTTATCCCAAAACTCCGCGACCTCGACCTTTTCTGGCCTCTACTTGCCATGCACGGAACCGGGCAGAATATAACAGTTTATAATTCCATCGTTAGCGGCCCGAAGCAGGAAGGCGAAAACGATGGCCCCGAAGAAATGTATGTTATCCTGCTCGACAACAACCGCACCGAAATACTTGCCCATAAAAACCAGCGCCGCGCCCTTGCCTGCATACGTTGCGGCGCCTGCCTCAATGTATGCCCGGTTTACAAAAGTATTGGTGGCCATGCCTACGGAACCACTTACAGCGGACCCATCGGCTCAGTAATAACACCTTGGATGCGCGGGATGAAAGATTTTAAACACCTCAGTTTTGCCTCATCGCTTTGCGGAAGCTGCACCGAAGTATGTCCTGTAAAAATCAACCTTCAC
>CAIRHD010000144.1 GCA_903878265.1 uncultured Bacteroidales bacterium
ATACTTGGCCAAATTGGGGATATCCTCTTTGCGTTCTCGCAACGAAGGCAGTGTCAATTGAAATACTTTGAGCCTGTAATAAAGATCTTCCCTGAATGATTTTTCATCAACAGCCTTGATCAAATCCCGGTTAGTTGCAGCAATAATCCTGATATCAACAGGAATATTAACCGTGCCTCCAAGCCGGCGGACTACCCTATTCTCAAGCACACCCAACAATTTTATTTGTGTTGCCTGGTTAATCTCACCGATTTCGTCCAAAAAAACAGTACCTCCTTCTGCAATCTCGAACAAACCTTTTTTCAATTGCCTTGCATCGGTAAATGCTCCTTTTTCATGGCCAAAAAGTTCGCTTTCAAGTAGCGATTCGGGTAAGGATGAGCAATTTATAGTTACAAAAGGCTTGTCGCTACGGGTACTTTCGTTATGGATAGCATGTGCAAACATATCTTTGCCAGTACCACTTTCGCCCAATAACAGAATAGTTGTGGATTTGGTTCTGGCAATTTTCTTCGATAGCTGGATAATTTGCTTAAAAAGTACTGTTTCCCCAATAATATGGTCAAAAGTAACCACGCCTTTCTGTTGCCTCCTGAGTAATTGAATTTCCTTAATAATGCTGATTTTATTTTTGATATTGTCCAGGATAACTTCAATTTCTTCAAAAGCAAAAGGCTTGTTCACATATTCGGTAGCACCGGCTTTCATAGCGTTCACAGCAGTTTCTATTGAACCAAAGGCAGTCATAAATACAATAATTGCTTCATCATCAAGCGATTTCAATTTCAAAATCACATCCAGCCCTTGCATATTGGGCAGTTTGTTGTCAACAAAAACCACCTCCGGGTGATTGGCCTCAAAAAGTTTGATTCCTTCTTCGCCCGATTCGGCTGTGAAAACAGTATATCCTTTTTGAGAAAGGTGCTTTTCGAGTGACCAACGGATCAATTTTTCGTCTTCAACAATTAGGATTTTTAGCTGCTTCATAAAATGTATGTATTTGATATTTAGCTATGCTGAACTAAAAGCGGCAATGAAATGAAAAAAGTACAACCTGGACCTTCGTTGTTTTCGAACCATAATTCCCCATTATGCTTTTCGATTATATCCTTCGAAATTGCCAAACCTAAACCTGTGCCTTGCGTACGCGTTGTATAAAACGGATTGAAAATTTTAAGGCCAATCTCCAAAGGTATGCCTCTTCCATTATCTCTTACGGAAATAATAATTTTTTTTTGAGAAGAATCGTACAATGACTTATAAACGATCGAGCCATTTTCAGGAATAGACTGTATGGCGTTCACGCTTAGGTTAAGCAATACATTCTCTATCAATTCGTTGTCGAAATTCATTTCAGGGATATTTTTGGATAGATCCATTTTGAAATTGACTGTTTTTTCGTGTGCCTGATGTTCGAGAAAAAACAACAATGATTTTATAATATCGTTCACATTTCCATATTGCAAGTATAGCTCTTTCGACCTTGAAAACTTCAACATATTAGAAATAGCCTGGTTTACGCGGTTTGCCTGACGCTGGATTTCCTCAAGTATCGGCTTGTTGCCATCGTCTTTCATCTCGGCGATAATCACTTCCATGGCACGGGCAATACCTGTAATTGGATTCCTGATTTCGTGGGCAACCCTAGCAGACATTTCGCCGATGGTAGCGAGTTTTTGGGAGTTCTGAAGCTCTTTTTTGTGAAATAACTGAAGTTCCTTTTGTGTATTTTCAAATGTTTCCAACATACTGTTGAAATCCTGGCTCAGCCCGCCAAGTTCTTTGGCTTCAGGTATTTCGAGCCGGGCGGTAAGGTTTCCCTGATTGATAAGTTTAATGGTTGACTTGAATTTTTTTATCGATTTCCTGATATATTTATAATGCAAATAAGTTACAAGCATAAAAATGGCCAACAATATAAAAATTGTGTAGTAAACACTAAACTTCTGTGTCAATGCTATGATTCCACGGGTTTCGTCGTTTGTCAGATCCATTACTATCATGCCAAGATTAGTCTGTTTAGCAGGATTGTGGCACGAATGGCACGAAGGCTCATTTTGTAAGCGAATGAAAACACGAGAAAATGGAACACGCCCTTCGTTATAATTTACTATTGTTATATCTTTTTGTTTGGAAAATAATTCTGCAAATTGATTTGTATCCCTATAAAGTTCGGTGTATGCATTAGGATAAACAACTTTGAGTTTGGAATTCACAAGGTAAGTACGCAGTACATCCTTATCTTGCTTCATGTTTATCAACATATCCTTTATTATCCGGCCATCGTGCTTGCTAATTGTAAAATAATACTGGTTTTTTAAAATATCGATCTGATTGAATGTCTCTTCGGTGTGGATTAAGAGTTTTTTGCTGAGAAAAACATTAAAAACCGTGAAAGAAGCAATAGAAACAAATGAAACCACTAAAATAATTGTCCCAATAATTTTGAACCGGAAACTATAGTTTTTCATGATATTTTGCCTTGGTGCTTCAGTCTAATAACTTAACGGATTATGAACTTTGCCATGGCAGGTTAAATAACATCGACCTTTAAATGAACCTTGGTCTTCAAATCGCACAGGCACTCCGGCCGCAGGAGGGGTAACCACACTTGCCCTGAAATTAATAAGGTTCGAATTGTTGGTGGGGTTGCCCTGGGTTGAACTTATCCCGTGGGGATCGTGGCACGAATTACAAGGTATTTGTTTACTTAAATGCTTACTGTGTTGCTTAAAAGAAACATCTGCAAGAATACTGGTGCGGTTGTGGCAACTATAGCAAAGTGCATACGCTGAAGCCGATTCAACAGTACCATTATTGTTATTGCCATTATCAGTTTTAAAATTTTGCAGTTTGAGGATATATGGATATATGGAACCATGAGGTCCTTTGGGTGATGATGCGCCATCGCTGGCATGGCAAGTGGTGCAATACATTATGCTAGCTGTAGTCCATGGCGATATTAGGCTGGGAACAGATGTGTTTACCCCAATACCGGTAACTGCATGAAAGGATGGATTCCCTGTTGCAAACTCAAGTCTGGTGTTGTTTTGGTTAATAAGTCTGACTGTAGCTACTTGGGGTGATCCTGTGCTGCCAGCATGACATCGGTAACAGACTTCATACGAATTTATGGCAGGATTCACTGCAACCCCACTCTGGCTAATACCTTTTGTTCCTTCCAAAAAACCATTGATGGACGGGGCTGTTGCTTCTAGGTTCCTTGCAGCGTGAGGGTTATGACAATCAACACATTCAACATGCATGTTTGTAACTTGCGAGGCTTCATTGGCTACATGAACATTCTGATAACCTGATACATTGTGTCTGTACGTTTTGGCAAACTGTGACGAAATATTTTTATCTGCAACATTGCCATTGTGACAATCAAGGCAATTGTTCTCTTCGGCCTGGTACTTTAAAAGCATTAAAT
>CAIRHD010000145.1 GCA_903878265.1 uncultured Bacteroidales bacterium
AGATATTTGGTAAGCACACCTGTTCCAGGGCCGACTTCAAGAACCTGTTTGGTCAATGGTGATAAGCTATCGGCTATTTTGAATGCAATATTTTCGTCTTTCAGAAAATGCTGGCCAAGGTGTTTTTTTGCTCTAACTTCGTACAAAGGGGTGGGGTTGGTTTTTTGGGGTTAGGTTTTAGGGAGGGAAGACAGGGTGAGGGGAGACTAGGTGATGGGTGACAAGGAGAAGGGAGACAAGGAGATTTAAGGAAATATAAATTTTCTGGGCTTACATTTTTATCAAACAATCATGTATTTTTTTTCAATCCAACATCGCACATCCAACATCGCACATTCGACATCGCACATTCGACATCGCACATCCAACATCGCACATTCGACATCGCACATCCAACATCGCACATTCGACATCGCACATCGCACATCCGCCATCCCACATTAATTAACCGGGTCATTCCTCAACGACCTGAACCGTTTCCTTGCATCCACTACATAAAGGCTTCCTGGATATTGTGTCAATATTTTTTCGTAAAGTTGCATGGCTTTGGCCTTATCGTTGAGCTGGTTTTCGTACAAACCGGCCTGGTTATACAGTGCATCATCGGCCAATAGATCCATTGGGAATTTTTCTGTTATTTCGGAGTAGTATTTGGCGGCTTCGTCAAACTTCCCATTTTTAGAATTTATTTCAGCTTTCTTAAACAACACATTGTCAATTATGGAATGCATTGGATAAAGGGCTAATATCGAATCAAGTACAGCGAGGGCATCGGTATCGCGGTTCCTGAATTCTAACAAATCGGCTTTAGAAAACATGCTCAATGGAATGGTAACACTATCTTCTTCAATATTGTCGCTTATCATCAACGAAAGTTCCAAAGCATCGTTGGCTATAAGCTTGGAAGTAGCAGCTTTCAAAATATCCAGTTGGGCGCGTGCCCAGTCGAATTCGCCAATGTAAAAGGAAAGTTTTGCATTCCTGAATTTTGCCTCGTGGCCGAGTGGCTCGTTCTTAAAAGTTTTTTCCACCTGCGAATACAACAAAGTTGCTTCCCATTGCTCATCCGAAAACAGGTATATATCAGCAAGTTCTAATTTACACTCGGCCTGGTTTTGTAAAGGAACATTTGGGATGCTGATTGCTTGCAAAAGAAGTTCAGTTGCCTCGCTTGTTTCGCCTAAGTAAAATGCTTGCAGGTGTGCCAGATTAAGGATAAGTGGTATGGTAAAAGGTGTTTTGCCAAGATCGTTGAGCAATTGCGTGTATTCCTGTTTCATGCCTAACAACTTGGTTTTGTCCTGGGAAAACGATTTTGTAAATTGTTTGAACTCAGTGTTTATTTGCTCTATCCGGCTTCGCATTACCAGTTCCTTGTTGGCATTTTTCTTAATGATGTATTTATAGCCATCAATTGCAGCATCAAAATCCTCGTTGCTTACGCATAGAGATGCAAGGTCGAAAACCCGTTGCCCGTTTTCGCCATAGCGGCGATCTAAAGCTTTGGCCTGCAGAAGTGCAAAAGGAAAATCTTTCTGTTGAATAGAATGCCAGAGCATCAATTCGTTATAAAGTATTTCGTCGGGTTTTTGCTGCGATTTTTTCAGGAGGATAGAGCGGTAAGAGTCATTCTTCGAATTGTCAACATCATCACTAAGCCAAGCTTGCAAACGGTTCTGCACCATGCTCATTTGTTGCTGGTTCGATGATAGCAGGTTGATATACTCATCAATCATGGGTTCGGTGCTGCCTAATGATTCGTAGGTATAAGCAAGTTCAAACGAAAAGGCAGCAGGATCTTTTAGTAGTTCACGTCCACGAAGGTAAGTGCGTATCATGAAATCTGTTTCCCGCCTGTTGGCAAATGCGTTGGCAAGGTTGTAAACCTGAATGTTGTCAGGTTTCAGATCTTTAAGGCAATTTTCATAAATTTTGCGGCCTTTCGAAATATCACCATCCATAATGTTTAAATAACCCATATCAACCTGAAAACGAGGATCGTTAGGATTGGATTTCAGTTGCTTTTTAATAGCTTTTTCAGCTTTATCGAAATCCTTCAGTTCGAAAAGCGTATTAATATAGTATATGTAGTTGAACTGGCTGGGGTTGCGGTCGAAAAGTGTTTCAAAAGTTACAAGAGCCTTATCAAACTCCCTGTTGTTATAGTATTGAACGCCTAGTTGTTCCTCCGTTTGCTGGGCAAAAAGCCTATCCGGGCATACTGAAACCAGCAGGCTTAGTAAGAAAAACAGAAAGAGGCTTTTTTGTTTCAT
>CAIRHD010000146.1 GCA_903878265.1 uncultured Bacteroidales bacterium
CAAAAACAAATGGCAAGTAAAACATTTAAAATCGGAGAGTATTGCAAAGGTGGAGTTATCACAGTAGAAGCCACAGCAAAGAAAGTAACTATCATTGCTAAAGAGTGGGATTTCTCACAGGGTAGTAGTAAAGGTAGCAACCAGTCAAAAGCCAAAGAGTGGAACAGGTTAGAAGTACCAACGACCAGTAGCGATGCTGAAAGACAACTGGACTGGTTCCTATTTGACTTGACGACCAGTTATTATGCGGGGCAAGTAATGGACTGGATTAAAACCAAAACAAAATTTACCAGTAACTGGTAAAATAAAATGAAAATAATCTACATTATATTTGGTAGTGTAGATTATTTTTCTTATATTTGTACTCTAATTAAAACACTAGAAAACATGAAACATTTTAAAGAAGGATTAACGGTAACTGTTGATGACTGTTATTTGAATGACGAATGCACAGAAAACATCAACCCTACAAAAACAGCTACTGTAATAACGGAACCTAGAGATGAGGAAGAATTGGTTTGTATTGTATATGAAAATGGAGTGATAGATTATGTACCACAAGATATTTTAGAAATTAATTACAATATAATTAGGTAGTATCAAATATTATCCTTATCTTTGCTAAAGAAAATAATTAATCAATTAAACAATTAGAAATTATGGGTCAGTATTACAAAGCCGCAATTTTAGGCAAAAACAAAAAAACAGTTTTGAAGTGGGTTTACAGTTGGGCTTTTGAAAGTGGGCTTAAACTAATGGAACACTCTTGGGCGAAGAACCCTTTTGTTCGAGCAGTCGAAAGTCTTATCTATCAAAACCCACAGCGTATAGTGTGGGGTGGCGATTATGCCAAACTTTGTACAGGGCGAAAGTCAAATGTTTATGACCGTTGCAAAGAAAGTAACGAGGTCAAGCCCGAAACGAAACTAACCGACAAGGAAACTAGGTTTGTCGTAAACCATACAAAAAAACAGTATGTAGATAAAACCAACGTACCCGATAATGACGGTTGGCGTATTGCACCTTTACCGTTATTAACTTGTGAGGGCAACGGACAAGGTGGGGGCGATTACTTCGCAGAAGACCCGAATAAAATTATTGGAACTTGGGCTAGGGATTTAATTAGTATTGAACCCGTAAAGCCAAAAGACTACACAGAACTAAAATTTGATTTAGTTGAAAGATAGTTGTTTAGTTGGTTAAGAGGTGGGGTAGAAATACCTCACTTTTTTTTTCTTAAAAATTTGGTAGTTTAAAAATTAATCACTATATTTGCATCATGGAACAATCAATATTACAACAGATAACACATACGTTGGGTGGGTACGAAGTCAAAGAGTTAACATGGTTAGTTCGTGACAACGTAATTAGAGGTCGAGTTAAGTGTCCGATACTTGGGCGTGAGAATTTCCATAATGGATTTGTCGTGGTTACATGGCGTAAGAATGGTACGCTTGTTCCGAAGTGGGGAACAGACAGGGAAGATTTAGCAATAAAAGTTAGATAAAAGTTTGGTAGTGTCATTTATTATCACTATATTTGTAATGTAATTAAAAACCAAAAGTCATGCAAAAAAGAACAATGATTAATCGCATCAACGCTATCATCAAAGAACATGGTAGTTTCTCAATCGGAGAATTAGACTACGAAGATTGTAGCCCATGTGTGGGAGAATTAGGTAGCTACGTTGGGTTAGCCGAATACTTTAAGGTTGGCAAAGCACAGGTTAATGTGTATATGCCAAGTGGATTTAGTTCCGACCCCGAAGATGAGTACGACATGGACTATATCGACATGGAGAAGTATATCGTGGAAGAAATCCTACGACTGGCAGAACTATGGGAAGTTGATAGTTTAAAATCAGAAGAAAGAATATCCAATTAAGTTTGGATATTTCTTTTTTTTATCGTATCTTTGCTGTATGGAATTAATAATCGTACAAAAGGATAGTCCCGAATGGGAGTATATGTGGAGCTGGTTAGAAAACCACCCAGTAAATAAAGACATCGAAGAACCTAGAGTAGCTCTTCATGAAGGCGAAGCGTGGCAATACATGGGGAGCTTCAAGAACAAAGACAAAGTTGTTCACGAGTTTAGACACAGAAACCACCCTGTAACCAATAACAGATATACAGCGAGTGTATCGGGTAGTGATGACTTTACAAATGAACAAATTGAAGATAGTTTAAGAATAAGATAAAATAAATTTGGTAATGTCAATTTTTATATCTATATTTGTAAAAGAAATGACGTTGGTTGTCGTCTAATAAAAACCCACCAAGTAATGCATCAATGCTTGACTGGTCTGCAACTACAATGGCTTCGTAGCTCAGCTGGATAGAGCAACGCACTTCTAATGCGTAGGTCGATGGTTC
>CAIRHD010000147.1 GCA_903878265.1 uncultured Bacteroidales bacterium
TTTCGTTATCTGGTGGCCCAAAAATAATTTCGATGTGATCAAATCCCTTTTTTCGCCTATATACCAGTTGTTTAGCTGCGAAACCGATTGAAAAAGGTAATCACCCATTGGCGAAAAGAAATACTCGCCATGAAACCAGCCAGTACTCAGTTTTGCCCAATCATTTTCTACAGTAATGGAATTTTGAAGCGCGAATCCAGATTCAAAAGGGATGGTATTGGTTTGCGAGAGTTCCATCGCCTGAAGGTAAAACGAAGAAAAAGCAAGTCTCGTCAACAATTTTGACCCCGGCAAATAAGCATACTTCAAACCAACAGCTATATTGGCGCGTGATTGCAGCGGATTGTCGGAATTATCGACTTGTCCGCCAAAATGATGGATAATACTTTGAAAATGAGTACTCAACCCACTATTGTCGGTTTTGCCATTGAAACAATACGATGCTAGCAAACCTCCAGTGATTACTTCCTGATGCGCTTCGCCGGGAAGAAGGAATTTCTCCCAGTCCAGATACATATCGGTATGGAGTTTTTTGCGGTCGATTATAAGCTGAATACCATATTCCGGATTCTTAGCGAAATAATTATCCGTGCTATACATTGGTTCAACAAACCCATGCTGAAGCTGTCCATCCAACTGCCCAAAAATAAGCTGTGAACCCGGATTGAACAAATACCTTGCCCTTATTACAGGCAAGGATTTTTCGAAACCATCCTGACCGTAATAATGCCTGAAATACCATCCCGCACTCAAGCTGAATTTATCGTTCATTGCCCAGGATATTTCAGGCTGAAGTATTGATCCAATGTAAGTTATGCCTTCGGTATATGGACCAAAATATTCGTTGTTCTTAATAAAGTTATTGTTATAGAAATGAAGGTTAAAAGTACCAGTTTCTAATGAATCAAGGTTGAACTGTGGCAAATAATTCTCATAGAGGTCTTGACTTTTGGCAATTTGGGCCGAACCTAAAAACAAAACCACGAAAACAATATTTATGTAAAATCTCATCTTCGTTTATTGTTTAATTATGAGCACTTTACCGCCTGGAATAGCAAAAAATAAATTTCCTGAACCGCCATTTGCCATGCAAAGAATGTCGTTTGATGGAAGGGCCGCATTATCTGTGGTATAAGAAACCCAGTTTGACCCATCATATTTTATCAGGCCAGCACCTGAAGTAGCACACCACACATCACCGCTACCTGAGACTAAGATTGAGTTAATCGGTTTTGCAGTACCTGTGTTTAGCACAGTATAAGTATCGTTATGAAAATAAACAAGTTGCGACCTGGCAGAACCAGCCCAGATACCACCATCTGTGGCTGTGGTAACGCATTTAAAATCCTGCGATAAGAGCGGAATCGAGTTGCTCATATTCTCCCATACATTATTTTTTTGCCTGCAAACCCCTGAATCGGCAGTAGCTGCCCACAGCGCTTGATTTTTATCGGAAGCTATTGAGTTTATGTTTCCCGTTGGCACATCCGAATTGGAAGTGATATAAAACTTCCATTCATTGTCCAAGCAAACTGCCAAGCCACCATTTTTACCCTTTATCCCAACTTTTATTATCCCAATTCCTTCAACCGTAATCGAAGTTACGCAAAGCCCATCAAAAAGATTGATTTTTGTCCAATCCTTTCCATCATAATTTGCCAGACCATTTTTCCAGCCAACCCAAATTTTGCCGTTTCCATCTCTCACTATCGAAGTAACGGAATCGAAGCTAAAACCGGAATTTCCTTTATCGATAACATTCCATTCGTAACCATCATTATACAGCAACCCTTCGTTCCCTTTAGCGCCAAGCCATATAGAATGGTCGTTTTCGTATAAAATTGTTGAAATATCCCTGCAGGAAATCGTTGAATTAGTGTATGAATACTCGCTCCAAACCCGTGGAGGATATTCCTGATTTTTTTCTTTGCATCCCGCAAGTAGCATCATCCCGCTAATGCACAGAAATAAAAACGAAAATGTAAGTTTGGAAAGTTTCATTAATTATAAGCTTTGCCTATGTTAGTGCAAAATTACCGTTTTATGTTGAGGAAATGAAGTTGGTAATTTGCCATTTGTTCGGTTAATAGAACCGCTATTTTATGCCTGCACCCTTTTTAGTATGTTGCGTTTGCCAGTTTCTATTACAAACGGGACTTTTTCTTCCACAACATTACTGGTATCAAGCCCATAAGCGCGAATATCGGAAGTTGACATTTTGGTCAGCCAGCGGTAAACATCCATTATAAACTGCTCAAAAGCCGGAAAATCAAAATCATAGTTCTGGATTCGGCGGATAATAATATAATGGAAATCAGCAGGTATATGGTGCCTGCGCAATGAAGGATAACCCGATTCAAGATCAATTTCCTTGTTCGCCACCAATTCCTCAAGAACATGTTTGAAAAATAAGTTGATGCGTGGCTGAACTTTAAACCCCAAACGGAATTCAATACGCATCAGCACTCCGGGAGCAAGCGTTTCGACCGAATATTCCATGGTATGTGGTTCGTCAGTGATATGCACATGAAGCAGCCAGTATGTATCGGCACGCTTTGGTTTTTTGTTGCAAACCGAATATAATATTTTTGTTTCAATATCGGTGTCATAATCGGCATGAGTTATATAAACCAAGTTGGTAGCATACTTCTGGATTGTTTCATCTGCACTTATATCTTTGATTGTTTGAATATAATCAGCAATTTTAACAAACCTGGTAAACTGGTTTTTGATCCCACGGCCTCTTTGCCAGGTGTACATCACGAAAGCGATAAGCCCAGCCAACAATATAGTGAACCATCCGCCGTGGATAAATTTAGCAAGGTTTGCTGCTAGGAACGAACCTTCGATGGTAACATACACCAACAGGAATGTTATGATAATCCATCTCTTCCTTCTGATTTTTATAAGATAAAAAACCATTAAAAAAGTAGTCATAAGCATGGTTAGGGTAATTGCCAGTCCATAAGCGGCTTCCATGTTCGATGAAGTTTGGAACATAAGTATTACTATAACACATGCTGCAAACAGGAACCAATTAATGGACGAAATGTACATTTGCCCTTTCCGGGTTGTTGGATAGCTGACACGCACTTTGGGCCAGAAATTAAGCTGTATTGCTTCACTTATTATTGTGTATGAACCACTTATCAAGGCTTGGCTTGCAATTACCGCAGCAGCCGTAGCTACAAATACCCCGAAAGGAAGAAATGTTGGCGACATAATGGCGAAAAACGGGTTTGGCAATACTATCCCTTCCCTGTGCTGCATAAGTATCCATGCCCCTTGTCCGAGATAATTCAAGATAAGGCTCGCCTTGACAAAAATCCAGCTTACGCGGATATTGCCGACTCCACAATGCCCAAGATCCGAATACAGTGCTTCGGCACCGGTTGTGCATAAAAAAACTGCACCCAGGAGCAAA
>CAIRHD010000148.1 GCA_903878265.1 uncultured Bacteroidales bacterium
CAAAAGGATAACAAGAAGAAAAAAAAGGTTAACAAAAGGTTAACAAGGCTTCGCCTATTGTTCAGCCCATGCAGGGCGGAACAGCCTAAAATACAGAGAGATGGAGGGGGATTTCGGGCTAATGATGCTGATATTGCCTCAAAACCCGGAATTGGCGCAGTTTACAATGCCGACAGATAACTTTGAAGGTTATGGGTAAGGCTCAATCCCATTTTTTTCCTGAGCCTTGAGCGGGCAACTTTAACGCTTTCGGGGGCCAGATAGAGCAAATTGGAAATATCCTTGGTGTTCATGCCAAGTTTCAAAAATATACTGAGTTTAATTTCGGCAGGGCTTAGTTCGGGATGGGTTTCTGAAAGAATTTGAATAAAACCGTTATGAACAGCCTCAAAGGAAAGCTGGAACCGCTGCCAGTTGTCGTGGTTCAAATGGCTGTCGAGGTTGGCGACAATTTCAGTTAATTCTTTCCTTTCATGGATTTGATCATCAGGGATGTTGGGAAGCAAACCCTCGATTTGTTTTTTGAATTTGGTGAGGAAAGCATCGTTTTTGGTTATGTCGAGCGCAATTTCAGCAAGCTGCCGGTCTTTTTCGGCCAGCGCATTTTTATGCTGCTCCGAAAGCAACAATGCAGAATGGCTTCGGGCAAGCAATTCGATGGCATTAATGGGCCGTGATAAAAAATCGACAGCACCGGCTTCGAGGGCTTCCCGGAGGTTTTCGGGCGAAAGCATAATGCCGGTAGCTATAATAACCGGTATTGTATGGGTTGCTTTCAGCTTTTTTAGTTCAAGGATCAAATCAATTCCCGACATTTCGGGCATGTCCCAGTCGGTAATAATAATGTCGGGCAAAATCTTAATCGCCAACTCCAATGCCATTTTCCCGCTGTTGGCCTGATAAACGACCAAATCGGGGCGGTTTTGCTCGAATATGGAAACGACAACCTGAAGGTTTTCAACAAGATCGTCAACAATAAGTACGGTTCGGTTTTGCATTTTTACTGGATTAGTAGCGAATGGTAATATTTGCTATTCATGGAATTAACGGCATGGTAAACTTCATCTTTCCAAAGTTGTACATCAACATCATCCGATATGGGAATGGTTTTAAGGCAAGCATGAATTTCGCTAACCGAATAAACCTCCATTTTGCGGAGTTTCGACAGGTAAGGAGCGAGTTCAAGGAAGGCTGTGCTGCTCAATTGCAAATTTATGGTTTTATCCAGAAACTGCTGGCTTTCGGCAGGACAATCAGCGATTTCGAGTGTTTTGACTAACGGCAGCGTAAACCAAAAAACGGAACCTACCCCTTTTTCAGAAACAGCACCAATGTTTCCACCATGTGCTTCGATAACCATTTTACAAAAAGTCAAACCTAATCCGGTGGACCCTGCCAATCCTGATTTCTTCTTTTCGGCCTGTGTAAATTTATCAAAAACCATGGGTAAAATAGTTGGATCAATGCCATCGCCTTTGTCGGCAACTTCCACTTTTAGCCAACCAGGTTCAGTTTCCGATAGTATGATTTCGATATTTTCGCCACTTTTCGAAAATTTTATCGCATTGGCAAGAAGGTTGGAAAAAACCCTTTCCAGCAACTCGCTGTCGGCGTCTATGGTATAGCTGTTTTGTGAAACTATATATATTTTCAGGTTCTTTTCCTCGGCCAATAACCTTACATTGTTGTTGGCTTCTTCCATTATCTTGGGGATATTTATAAACTCTTTCCTGATTTTCAACTCGGTATTTTCGTATTTGTACACATCCAAAATGTTCATCACCATGTTGAGCATTGCCCGCGCATTTTTTTCGACAATCGCCCTGATTTTTTCAGGTTTTTTCTCGATATGGTCCAGGTTGATCATGGTGTTCAAAGGGTTTTTCAGGTCGTGGATAACCATTCCTGTTATGGTTTCCTTGAAATCTGACAATTTATGCAATTTTTGGTTTTGGCTTTCAAGTTCTTCGGCCTGGGCGTTGATTTCCTCATTTTTGAGAAATAACAAACGGTTGACTTTTTTTAATTTCCACTGCGTAAAGAAAACATATCCCAATATCAAAACCACCAGGATAATACCTGCCATAAGGAAGTTGTTCTCCCTATTTTCCAGCCCGATCAGGTATGTTTGTTCGGCAATACGTGCCTCTTTTTTCCCTGATTCATACTTGGCATTCATGTCGGCAATAAGTATATCGCGGTCTTCTGCAAACCTATGCCACTTCAGGTTTTGCTGAATTTCGAGGTATTTAAAGGCTTGCTTGTAATTGCCTGTCGCGGAATACGCCTTTGCCAGACATTCGGCTGCGGATTCGAGCTGAATTTTATTTTGGGTTTTCGCGGCAGCCTCGTTTGACTTCACCGCACACGAAAGCGCATTTGGGAAATCATTCATAGCCATGTATGTCTGTGAGAGATTGTTATAGAGGTTAGCCTTAATCAATATGAAACTTGTATCCGTAATTTTTTTCAACGCTTCCTCAAAAAAACCAATAGCCTTCTGGTAATGGCCCTGTTTGCGTTGTGAAGCCCCCATGATTTCGAGGTTGTTGATCGAAATGCTCTCGTTTTTCCCTGGCTTTAATACCCTTTGTGATGAATCGATGTACGCCTCGGTTAATTGATATTTTTCTAGCTCGAACCAGACAGCAGCCATACGGCTGAAAATATATGCCTTCATATTGTCCATATCCGAAATATCACCGCAATGGGCAGCCTCCCCGAAATACCTGATAGCAGCTTCATAATGACCAAATTGCCGGCTTTTTTCAGCAACCAGAACCAACAGGTTTACCTTGTGTTCTTTGTCATCTTTTTTATCGAAATAAGCAATTGCTTTTTGCCCCTGAACAAGAGCAGATTCCCTTTTGTCGGTTTCATAAAGTGCCGAAACCAGGTTATAGCTTCCCCAGTAATAGCCCTGGTTATGTTGGGCTTGCAGGGCAACTTGTTGAAGCTTTGTGGAATAATAAATGGCCGAATCGGAATTTTTGGATGTCCAATACTTTGAAAGTAGAATC
>CAIRHD010000149.1 GCA_903878265.1 uncultured Bacteroidales bacterium
AAATTAATATGGAAACTAACATAAATTATAAAACGGAGAGAAATTTTGAGAAATCAGATAAAGAATTGAATGGCGTAAAATTCTCGGGAAAAGCAACTGTTTCGAAAGTTGAGAAATTTCCACCCAAAAGGATTTTTTTATCGCTGTAAGTTTGGTTCATTTCCTTTATTAAAGCCAACAGCGATTCATCGTCAACAAAAGAAACCACCGACGTGAGCAGATAGTCTATTTGATGGATTTGAAAAACATTTTTAATATTCTGCAAAGGCACATTTTGCCCAAGGTAAATAACTTTATGGCCTACTTTTCTAATAAGATAATGTATGTATAAAAGTGCGAGTTCATGAAATTCGTTTTCGGGCAGGAATAGAAGGAAGGTTTTATGGATTTCTTGAAGTTTCTGTTGCCCATCAATAGCCATTATCAGTTTTTGCCTGATTAGCTGAGTGATAAAGTGCTCCTGAGCTGGTATAATTTTACCGATTTGCCATAAAATACCTACTTTCTCAAGAAATTTGTACAAAAGGTTTTCAAATGTGAACCCAAAGCCATCCTTAATAATGGAGGATGAGATTATCCTATCGAACCTTTGTTCGTCAAGTTCAATCATTGCCATAATCAGGTTGTCAACCTGGTGGTCGTTGTCAATATCCTGATTGGTAAGCCCAATAACGCAATTGCTTATTTCATCTTCGGTCATGCTTTGTATATTTGATATTTTGTAGCCATATTTGTTTAGTATGGCTATGTTCATCAAATGTCGTAGATCTTTATCAGAGTAAAATCGGATATTGGTTTGTGTTCGTGAAGGCTCTACTATTCCATAGCGTTTTTCCCAAATGCGTATGGTATGGGCCTTGATACCTGTGATTTTTTCCAGATCTTTAATTGAATATCTTATCATCGGTACCGTAAATAAATTTAGTAGATTTCTAACATATAATTCGGATTTTTGTTTAACTTTTTGTAAAAATACTTGAATATATTTCTATTGTTTCGTTTTAAAAACTCTGATTCTTTACTTTTTTAATGAAAATCCGTAGCGATGATATCATATAAATTATGATGTTCAATTAATCTTTTTGGTTTGTTAACGTATAGAATATCAGTGGAATACTGTGATATCTTGTAAGCGATAAAAAATATTATATAATTTGTGGGAGCAGTATGTTATAAGTATAATTAATTAAGTATATTTGTACTTAATATCTTCAATTAATTTGTAATTAACCAAATCGAAATCTCATGAAAAAGACAATTAAACTCCTTGTGGTTAGCGTGGCGAGCATGCTAACGCTTATGTATTCCTGTAAATCCGCCGGAAATGATGGAAACAATTCAACGGGCGCCACCGAAAGCAATACTGCACCTCTAGCTGGTCAATCGGGTGTGCAAGATGATGCCTCGCAGAAAGATGTTGTTAAGGTTGCCGTTGGGTCGCCTGATCATACAACCTTGGTAGCGGCACTACAAGCTGCTGGTTATGTGGATGTTCTATCAAATGCTGGTCCGTTTACGGTTTTTGCGCCCACCAATGCAGCATTTGAGAAATTACCGAAAGGTACTGTCGAAGGACTTTTAAAACCAGAAAGCAAAGCCGATTTACGCAATATTTTGGAATACCATGTTTATGTTGGCAAACTGGATCAATCCTTTTTTAAAGATGGTCAGACGCTTGGAATGGTAAATGGTGGCAAGGTAGCCCTGGATGTAAAAGACGGCAAAGTTACTGTTAACGGCGCTAACATTGTAGCTTCGGTTCCTTGCAGCAACGGAATCATACATGTTATCGATGCTGTTTTGCTGCCTCCAGCAAAGAAATAAGAGGATTGAAATTCTCTTTAATTGAGAAATCCCAGGTTGATTTAGGAGGCAACCTGGGATTTATTGTTTTATTTCGAGTAAACGCAATTTATCCGCATTATAGATTTTTCCGTTCAAATATACGCAAAGCAATAGCAATCGGCACTGCTACCCATATCAGCATTACAGAAATAGATATGACAATTCCTAATGATGATCCGAAAAACTGGTTGAAAACGGCACCTGTATAACCCATAAGTGCCGAAATATCCATTTTAAGCAAAATCATTATACGGGCCAAATCAACGGGGTTGAGGCAACTCAGGAAAATGGTGAGTTTCTCCAACGGATAATCGGAAAAGGCAAACAACACCATCAATAATATTCCATCGAAAATGAGGGTAAAATAAAACCATAACAGCATTGAAATGCCGATTCCACGGGTTTTGTCGCGAGTAAGTACCGAAGCCAGGAATGCCAACGACACAAATATCATTGTTAGCAGGCTTCCAGAAAGCAGGAAGTACCATCCAACAACCGTTCCATCGAAAATGATAATTGGTAACCCAATTCCAACCCAGAATGCAGCTAACAGCGAAAGCCCAACACCGGAATACACTCCAAGCAGTATATTGCTCCGTTTTAAGGGTTGGGCAACCAACAATTCGATGAATTCGTAGGAATTGAAAAAATAAATGGTTGTAAATAAAATGCTTACCATAGGAACCACTATTAAAAGAACAGTTAACAAGCTGCTGATTCCTTTCGAAACATCCTCGTTCATCATAAACAGACCGAACGAACTGAGCGATAGCAGCACAACATAAGCCAGCAGAATTCGATTCCTGAAAATATCGTGAAGTACGTATTTGATTATCTTGTACATTTTAAATTATGCAATAAATGGAACAAAGCTCTTCCTAATCTTTCCTCGCCGGATTCGGATTTTATTTCGGCAATACTTTTGTAGAAAATAGCTTCACCTTCAACAATGTAGGCAATACTGTCAGCAATCTCTTCCAATTCACTCATAATGTGCGAAGTAACAAGTATGAGTTTACCAGCATCTTTTTCTTTCTGTATTTTTTGTTTGAGTATTTCCGATGCCAGCGGGTCGAGACCGGCAGTAGGTTCGTCGAGGATAATAACTTCGGGGTCAAACAGGAATGACAATGCCGCGCTTACTTTTTGCCGTGTGCCGCCCGAAAGGGCCCTCATCGGTTTGCCAAACATTTCTTCCAATTTAAAGGCAACAATTAACTCCTCATCAAAAAGTTCCTTAACACGGGTTTTGCCTAAATCCTTCATCATCCCAAACAGGTAACCCATACGCATATTGTCGGGATAGCGGCCAATTTGGGGCATATAACCAATCCTGCGTTTGTACAAAACATCGCCTTTAATATCATTTCCATCGAAAATGATTTTTCCGCCATCAGGAATCACCATACCCAACAGGCATTTTATTAAAGTGGTTTTGCCCGAAGCGTTTGGGCCAACCAGTGCCACCACCTGCCCGAGGTTAAAAGTGAGGTCGATACCACGCAAAGCCTGTATTTTACCATAACGTTTCTGTAATCCTTCAATTTGTATCATGGCCTAATTATTTTTATCGAAGGTTCGTTATCATACAAATTAACATAAGACAAAGATGGCAAAGCCCTCTCGGCCTTATCCAACAATTCGGCAATAAAACTCCGCAACAGAAATACAGCCGAAGGGAGTTTTTCTATTATTTGCGAATACAAGCTAACTGGGCGGTATGGAATATCTCCTTTTTTATCGTGGTTGAGGTCATAACCTGAATATTTATCCCAGTAATTCCCTTTCAGATAATTCAGGTTTTCGCTGCCATTGGTCGTAAAGTCGAATGTGTTGCCAATGAAATTATTAAGCATGAAAGTATCCTTTTCACAATCGGCCAACATACGGATTGCCAAGCCGTTATTAAGGAAATTATTATGTTCGGCCTTTACCTGGCTGGTGCCTTCCATGTAAATTCCAGATGTGTTTTTCGAGAACGTATTGTTCGAGATTACGCTCCTCGAAATGTCTTTCAGCAAAAGCCCGTAAGATGAACTGCCCCAGTTTTGTTCGAACGTATTGTTGGTCATCGTAATGTGTTTGGTGTACATAACAGCTACGCCACTGCCATTGTTGCGGAAAGTGTTGAACGTATAGTTATCGTTGTTGGAAAACATGAAGTGCAGGCCATACCGGTGGTTGTTCTCGCTCAAATTGTTACTGATTTCGCAGTGTGTTGCAAACTCGAAATAAATGCCGTCGCGCTGCCCGCTGATTTTGTTGTTGTGGATATTTATATGATGCGAATACCAGAGATGTATGCCGTTTCCGGATTGGATTACTGAATTTATACCGTGAATAGTATTGTCTCTGATTGTTCCGCAGTTTACTTTTGCGAGGTATATTCCGAAACAGGTGTTTTCGATGCGGTTACCGATTATATTCACGCTATCACCTTTTTCCACTCGTATTCCAGCCTTATCCTTAATATTAGAAATTCCACTGTTTTGGATCACAAAACCTTTAATTGTTACATGTGAAGCTCTGATGATGATCAAATTTCCTTTATTTAGTCCATCAAGCACAGGGAAATCAAGGCCAATCAAATTCACAGATTTGTCGATTATCAGTTCTTCAATAAAATAGGTTGATTTGGCAACTTTTATCACATCTCCATTTTGGGCCATTGAAATAGCTTTCTGGATAGTGTTGGTCTTTGTGCCAGGTTTAACAGTTATTTCCCGGGCCAAAACATTGGCTGTTGGGTTAAATAAGAGTATCAAAAGTGCAATAACATTAAAAATGGGATTTATAAAGAGCCGCCTATTATTGAGTTTAACAATTCTGGGCATCTCGATATTTTTACTATTTAACCTCAATATTTTCATTTTTTGCCAATCAATTCTATCCACGACAGTATTTCCCCACCAAGTTCGTTCCTGATTTTCTGTGCAGCCGCCACATCGTTAAATGCAGCCAAATTGCCACCCATAGGGCTTTGTATGCTATCACCATGAAGAAAAGCAGATTTGGTCGCCTCAATCAGGGTTCCAGGATTAGTATAGTTGCTTACAAAATACTGGTCACTTTCGTTAAAGCCATTTGCTTTCACATATCTGATCAGGCATTCACCGGCATCAAAAGTATAAACCTTTCCTTTTGAAGTCAATATTGCAGCACCGTATTGCGGGTTCATAACTGTCATGCGGCATTGCTCACAATTATCTTTACCATAATCAAGAGCGCGCATTTCATTTTTGCATGAAGCGAAGAATAACAGGACAATAACAGAAAACAGAAGTAGGTTTTTTAATTCAGCTTTCATGGAGATTTAGTAGTGTTTATTGGTTATGCATATAAATAGTTCAAAGTTCACTTTAACAAATTCGTGATTTTATTGGCGTTTATTTAATCCTTCCTATAAAGCTGTTCATATAGAGCAACGCCAACAATACCGAGAGCAGCTACAATCACTAAATATCCGCCAATATCTGGAAACGAACCTGCAAGGAAGTTCAACAGTTGTTTATAACCTAACATCGGTGGCTGGTAGCTCATTCCAGGTACTTTAATTGCGGCATGTGGGTTAAGGTTATGGCCATAATCGTAGAGCCACTGATAGAAATCGTAAAAAGCAACACTGCCTGCAACAGCGAGTGATCCAACCCATGCCCATATAAGCGAGCGAATCCGCAAAACAGCCCCCAATATTCCAAAAGCAATCAAAAAACCAAGAGCCCAGGGCATAATTTTAAATTCGGGAAATTCATCTTCATGAATCAACTTCATACCAATATAGTGGTTCAACCCATTAATTTTATCCACATCGCCAGTAATTTTGTACAACCAGATTTTCATTTCCAGTCCTTCGGGATATTGTGGAGCCTCGAGTATTATTTTCCAGAAAGGGACGAAAAAAGCCCCGATCATAAAAAAAGCACATAGCAAGACTATATTTCTTGAGCTTGTTTTCATTGTTTGGTATTTTTTGCAATCTGAAAAAAATGCAGGGAAGGTAAATGCTTTCGTGAAACCATAAATCATTATTACCTTCCCTGCAAAATCTGTTTTAATTATAAATAATCATGCTTTTTACTTGGAATCAGCAGCTGTTGCACCGCCTGAGAAGGACAAAGGAACATTGGCCGAAGCGGGTGAAACCCTTGCATACCCTTGCATTTCCTGGTGCAGTGCCGAGCAAAAATCGGTACAATAGAATGGGAACATGCCGACACGGTTAGGAATCCATTTCAGGGTAGCAGTTTCGCCTGGCATAATCAATAATTCGGAATTGTTTGCTCCTTTAATTGCAAATCCGTGTGGCACATCCCAATCCTGTTCAAGATTGGTTACATGAAAATACACTTCATCGCCAGGTTTTATGCCTTCGATATTATCAGGGTTTAGGTGCGAGCGGATCGCAATCATGTAAACATCAACCCTATTTCCACTTCTTACAACTTTTGCTTCTGCTTCTGACTTGGCAGCGAATGGATTAGCGTTTTCCTCGATTTTAAAGAATTTTTTGGAATTTTTAACGACTTTTTCTGCAGGGATAGCCTGTGCATAATGCGGTTCGCCGATGGTTGGGAAATCGAGTAGCAAAGTCATTTTTTCACCGCTGATGTCGAAAAGCTGTGCCGATTGGGTCAACTCAGGCCCTGTTGGGAGATACCGGTCTTTGGTGATTTTGTTCAAGGCGATAACATATTTTCCACTTGGTTTATGCGAATCGCCGCCAGGGATGCATAAGTGGCCGATTGAATAGTAAGTTGGGGCGCGATCAACAACTACACGTTTTTCGAGATCCCATTTTACAATTTCTGACGAAACAAAAAATGATGTATAAGCAAAGCCTTTATCATCAAATTCGGTATGCAAAGGACCAAGGCCTGTTTGCTGAACTTCGCCTGCCAGAACCTGATCGTATTTAAGAACAGGTATTCCTGCTACTTCACCTTCGAAAGCCTTACTTTCGATTGCTTTCTGCAATTTCTCGAACGAGAACACAGGAATGGTAGCTGCTAATTTTCCACTAGCCACGATGTATTTTCCATCGGGGCTGATGTCGCAACCATGTGGTGATTTTGGGCAAGGGATGTAGTAAACCAGTCCAGGCATTTCCTCGGCCATTATAACAATAACTTCTTTTTCTTCGGTCGAAGTGGCTGAATGTGTTTTTTCGTCATACATATTGTGCATATAGCGGGCAGGAATTTTTTTGCCTTTTCCTTGAGCAATCATTTCTTCGGCCTTTTTCCAGTTAACCGCCATCACAAAATCCTTGTCATTTTGGCTTGCATTTACTTCGAGCAAGTTGTGCGCCTGTTCCGAATTATAGCAAGTGAAGAACATCCAATCATGCGAAACGCCTTTACCAGCATGGGCCAAGTCGTAATTAAACCCTGGAACCACAATTTGGAAAGCAACACTCATTTTGCCACTTTCGGGATCTACTTTTACAAAAGTAGCCGCACCTTTAAAATTTTCTTTGAAAGTTGTAATGGACACATCGTCTCTCCCTTCCAAAGGAACAGAAAAGCGTGAATTGCCAACAACATATTCAGTGTTTTCAGTGCAAAACGGCGAAGCATGGTTGCCGCCTGCATTGGGTAGTTCGATAATATCAACCGTGCGGAAAGTGCTAAGGTCGATACGGGCGATACGTGGCGTGTTGTTTCCATTGATAAAAATCCATCGTCCATCGTCCTCGCCGTTGGTTTTGCTGAGTTCGGGGTGGTGGCTGTCGTCCCAGGGAACAAAACCATGGGAAGTGTTGAGCATTGGTTTTGATTCTTCGGTAAAACCCCAACCGGTTGTAGGATCTTGTGAGAATACTGGGATGTTTTTAAGCAATCGGCCTGATGGAAGTCCATAAACACCAAGTTGGCCGCTGAATCCACCAGATGTGAAGAAATAAAATTCATCGAACTTTCCAGGAGCCACATACACTTTCTGGGCAGCATCGCCTGCCATGAGGCTGTCAACTTTCTTAGGCTTACACGAAGTAAATGACCCGCCAACCAGAGCGATCAGCGTCATGCCAACTAAAATTAGTCTGATTTTTTTCATAAAAAATGGTTTGTTGTTTGTTTGTTTGTTTGTTTGTTTGTTTTTGTTTGATTTGTAAGGATACTTATTTGCTGTCGTTCTGACGAAGGTATTCAAGTATGTTCATTGCATCAGCATCATTAATATTCTGGTTGGCCATGGGTGTCAGGATTTCTTCAAACAGTTTTTTTGCAACCGGATCCAACTTGAACATTTTTTCTGGGTCGGTAATCATATTTAAAATCCATTCGGGAGTGCGGCGCTTTGTAATGCCTAAAAGTCCTGGCCCCACAAATTTATTGGCAGTAAGTTTGTGGCAGGTTGTACATTTGGTTGCAAACACAGCTTTGCCAAGATCGGCTTTAGAAGCATCAATTGCATCGAGTTTTACATCGGTAAACTTGCCAACTCCTTTGCTGTCGCTGGGTGCTTTGGTGTCGATAACAGCATTGACATCAGCAGCAGGAGCTGAATCGGTTGAAGGTGTTTTTGACCCGCAGGCCTGCAGGAAAATGATTACTCCGGCAAAAAACATACTTTGAAGTATGTAGGTTACGTTTGATTTTTTCAGGGTGAGCTTCATAAAATTAGTTTTTTTGATTGTTACTGTATGAGTTTATTGATTTTTTTATTTACAAATATATGCATAAATATGTTAAATATGATAATAGGTACTTAATAGCTTGATTATTTTTCTGAAAAATATTCCAATTTGTAATTTGAATCATCAGATGTAATGGTAAATGGTGATGGGTAAAGTCTATTCTTTATTTTCCACGTAAAGGGAATTGCTTCTTTAGATCAGTTGTAATTGTGTTTGTTAGTTCAATTACCTTGTCTATTTATTTGTTTGGTTTACTTACTTTGGAAATATCGGTCACTATTTAATTTATATTTCTTAGCATGATGATTTAAGCAAAATTCTATTAATTTTAGAGTAAACCTGCGCTCTAATTCAATAGAACGCAGGGTTTTATTTTCAAACGGATGTTTTATAGTTTTTCATGGCTCCAGCCCGTTTTCAAACCTATAATAAACCAGGCCAGAGATACCGTTCCAATAGCAAAAATCATGTCGCCGATTACACGAAGCCAGCGGAAGAAAGTTAATGTATCGCCTTGCATAAAATCAGCCGAACGCGCATACCATAATCCGTATTTTACACTTACCCAGGTTTGGGCTAATCCAACAGGAAGCACACTGAGTAAAATCATCAGGGCAAGCCCTATATTAATGGACCAGAAGGCCAGGCGGATATATTTTTCTTTCCAGATTGCTCCTGCATCCATGCTGCGAAGCACAAAAAGCATGAGGCCGATTCCAAGCATACCATAAACTCCAAAGAGTGCAGCATGGCCGTGCGCGGCTGTAGTGTTAAGTCCTTGCATGTAATATAATGCAATCGGGGGATTGATAAGGAATCCGAAAATACCGGCTCCTACCAGGTTCCAGAATGAAACAGCGAGAAAACTGTAGATAGGCCATTTGTAATTCTGTATCCAGTTGCTGGTTCGCGAAATTTTAAGTGTGCCATACGCCTCGAAACCGATCAATACCAGTGGTGCAACTTCAAGTGCGCTGAAGGATGCCCCGAGCGCAAGAATAGCAGTGGGTGTTCCTGAAAAATAAAGGTGGTGGAAGGTTCCCAATATACCACCCGAAAGGAAAACGATGGTTGAGAACAGCACATTAGATGTGGCTGTAGCTGCGCGGATCAGGTTAAGTTTTACAAAAAGGAAAGCGATAGCCACCGTTGCAAATACTTCGAAAAATCCTTCAACCCAGAGATGAACAACCCACCAGCGCCAGTATTCGGCAATTGCAAGATTGGTTTGGCGGCCCCACATAAGACCCGCACCGTAAAATGCTGCAATGGCAATGGAAGCAATCAGGAATATGGCCAGCAAATGACGGCTTTCGTCCTTCTTCATCAGAGCAGGCCATATGGCTCTTCCCATCAATAACAGCCAAAGAACAAGTCCAATAAATAAGAATGCCTGCCAGAACCGGCCCAGGTCAACATATTCGTAACCCTGGTGACCGAAGTAGAAATTGGTTACTAAACCGAGTTTCTGCATAATACCAAACCATTGTCCGATCAGGGATCCGACTACAATTACCAACAAGGCGAGGAAAAGGAAATTCACTCCAAAACGCTGAAACTTCGGTTCGTGACCCGAAACTGCCGGTGCCAGGTAAAGTCCTGTAGCCAGCCATGAGGTAGCGATCCAGAAAATAGCGATCTGCACATGCCATGTCCGTGAAAGCGAGTAGGGGAGTATCTGTGCCAGCGGAATGCCATAAAAGGCCTGTCCTTCAACACCGTAATGCGCGGTCACTATCCCCATTATTATCTGTACAAGTACCAAACCGGTTACTACCCAGAAATATTTAAGCGTAGCTTTCATTGATGGTGTCATCACTAATCCGAAGAAAGGATCCTGTTTCAGCATTTCTATACCTTCATCATGTTTGCTGGAGGCATAATACCATACCAGTAATCCAATACCAATCAGCAGCATGATTACACTGAAACCCGTCCAAAGAATAAGCGAACTGGTAGGTTTGTTATCCACCAATTGTTCCGAAGGCCAGTTGTTGGTATATGAAATATCACTGTCGGGCCGGTTGGTAACACAAGCCCACGAAGTCCAGAAAAAGAAAGCATTCATTTTAGCCATCCGGTCCACGGTTTTAATTGAATTTGGAGGAACGGCGTAGTATCCGCGAAGCTTTTCGAGTGCCGGATCATTCATAAACAAACCAGCATAGTGTTTGCTTACTTCGGCAAAGGCTGCGGCACGCAAAGGCGAAACTACAAATACATTTCTTGCCTCATCGTAAGTATTGGTTCGTAATTCCTTTTGCAAACGCACTTTGTACATGGCCTGTTTTTCAGCTGATACATCTTTGTAATCCATGCTATCGCTATTAATTGCATATTGATTGAGTATAAACTCAGCTTCGCGGTGAAGCCAGTCGGCCGACCAGTCGGGAGCTACGTATGAACCGTGGCCCCAGATGGTTCCAACTTCCTGTCCACCTATCGATTGCCAGATATTCTGACCATCTTTAATATCCTGTCCGGTGAATAAAACAGTTCCATCGGTAGTTACAACCTGGGCCGGTATGGGCGGGGCTTTCCGATATATTTCCCGTCCGAAATATCCAAGTACGGAAAACGAAATTACTATGACTGCAATAAAGGCAATCCAGAGTTTTTTTGTTGTCATAAGTTTTGGTTTTAGTTATTTGTTTTATTTATTGTGGTTAGTTAATGTGTATTAATTATTCAGCCAGTTTCAGCGCTTTCGGGTAAAGAATATTATTTTCGAGATGTACATGAATATGAAGATCATCCTCAAATTGTTCCAGCAGTTTAAGCGAAACACGGTAGGTATTGCAGGCATCTTCAGGAATAAAGTAATAGTTAGTCAGCACATTTATTTTGTCCATCGCACCGCCGGCAAATTCATGCTCACCCTGCATACGCGTGATTTCGGAAACTATGGTTTCTTTTACTTTAGCTGAAGAATTTTTTTCAGCTTCTTTAATAGCAGGAAAGAGAATTTCTTCCTCATTTTTTAAATGTTTCAGAAGTTCTTCATTGATCCTTGCAAACAAGGACGCTACTTCAATAAGTTCAGGGTGATGATCGCCATGAACGTTGGCAATTTTTTGTGTATAAAAAACAAGCTCAGGAAGATTTTTCAGAACAAATTTGTGATGTGTATTCACAATGTAATCGCTGAGGAAACTGAGATCCCATTCTTTGAAATTCATGGCACTGCTCACAGGTGTTTGTGCCAAAGTATCAAGTTGCTGAATTAAATAGGAAACATCTGTTCCTTTTTCTTTGCACGCAACTGAGAGGCTTTTATTTCCACCACAGCAAAAATCGATTCCGGCATCCTTGAAAACTGATGCAGCCCTAAAATCATTGGCTACAATTTCACCTATCGTTGTATTGATATCAGATTCTGATGACATAATATTTAGTTTTATTTTCGGGGACAAAGATATGCATAAAATTTATTAAAAGACTAAAAGGTCTTTTATTATTTATAATTATTTATTTTTTACTTTTGCCGAATACTAATTGTAATAATCGTGCTTGACAATGTTTAATAAAGAAACAGAATACGCCCTGAGGGGATTGGTTTACATTCAGTTACAGAATTTTGAAGGAAAGCGGCCAGGTATAGCAGAAATTGCCGAGCAGATTGACGCACCTCATTTTTATACGGCAAAAATTTTGCAGCGCCTTGTACGGCAGGGCTTTATTGAATCACAAAAAGGAAAAGGGGGTGGGTTTTATTTTGATATAAAAAAACCTGATTTGTCGCTCAGACAACTTATTATTGCAACAGAAGGCGATAAATTATTTCATGGATGCGGATTTGGACTAAAAGCATGTGATGAAAATAACCCATGCCCATTGCATGAGAAATACGGCCCAATCAGAGATGCTTTAACCCAATTGGTTACTGACGAAAATGTGCAAAGTTTAGCTCAAAAGACTTTGAAAGGTGGAGAGATGCTGTCGCCAAGGCTCAGGTAATGATTATGCTGAAAGAGATTGGTTATCAGTGGTTCACGCATTGAATTATTTTATTGCTACATGGTATAAAACTTGGATTTGCCTGATGAGTTTGCATTTCAATTAAAACCACCTTGTCCTCTGTAAAGTTTTACAGGTTTGTTCAATTTCACTTTTAAAACGGTGATGTATTTATCAAGCACATTTTCAGGGACGTCAATATAAACAAGTCCTGGCACTGGACTCCAGGAAATTTTGCCGACAACTTTATAGTTAAGTTTGGTGTCATTTCCAACAATGGAAATTTCTTCAATCTTATTGTCCAATCCTTTCAGCATAAATGTACCGCTCGAATGGCCATGCAAAAACAAATACATAATGGTTGAGTCTTTTGATAATGTGGTTGGCCCATAGAAATGCCCTTGAGGGATTCCACCGATAGTATTAAAAATAGCTTCGCCATGTTTTTTATTCCATGCACCCAATTCTTTAAGCACATTTATCTGTTCAGCAGGAATTGTCCCATCCTCTTTTGGTCCGAAATCGAGCAACAGGTTTCCTCCATTGGATACTACATCCACAAAGATCGATATTATCTCGAAAGGCGTTTTCCAATTATCGTCGTGGTGGAATCCCCAGTTGTCGTTCGTTGTCAAACACAATTCCCACCAGTTGAATTTCGGGCGCGAAACCGGGAAGTTCTGTTCAGGTGTTTCATAATCGCCATATCCTTGCAAACGTCCGTTTATTATTGCCTTTGGATTGTTCGATAAGATGAAATTTCGCACTTTTTCCGATTCCCATTGCTCGGCACTGTGTTCCCAATCGCCATCGAACCACCACAAATCAGGGTTCAACTGAGAGCTTATTTCGTTGATTTGTCCCTGAAAAAACTTCCTGAACTTGTTCCAACGTTCATAATCATTTTCCACTTTATATCTGGAACTGTCATTCAGAAAACCAGGATAATCAGGGTACGACCAATCAATCAACGAAAAATAAGCCCCGCATTTTATATCGCGTTTGCGAAGTTCGGCAAAAAACGGTTTTATCATGTCTTGCTTTGCAGGTGTGGCTTTTACAATGCTGAGGTTGTTCATTTTGGTATCGTACATAGCCACTCCGTCGTGGTGTTTGGTCGTGATAACAGCATACCGGGCGTCACTTTCCTGTATTAAATCGGCCCATACGGATGGATCATATTTTTTTAATGTGAAGCCGTTTAGTTGTTTCATGTAGTCGGGATAAGCGATTTTTTTATTGTGGAAACTCCAGGATTCATCAATTCCATCAACCGAGTAAATACCGGCATGGATGAAGATTCCCAATTTGGCATCAGCAAACCATTGCATTTTGTTTTTGATTTCTTTCGGGTCGATTCTAGATTGGGCCGAGGCCGAAAATGAGCAATGTAGCAACAAACTGCATGTGAAGATTACCCTAGAACTGTTTTTGAATGAAGAGGTTAGCATGTTTTATGTTTTGAAGGTTGCTTTTCGGAAATTGCGCTAAGATATAGCTTTCCGAAAAATTGAGAGATAATATTTTTACTTTTTGATCCAGCTAATACAATCTTGAATTGACTTTAGTGCTATTTCAAATATCAGCAATATAACTTGTAAGCCATCGTTGTTTTATAGGTAATTATCCGTCTTGTTTTTAAAAATTTGGTCATGAAGAAGTTAATCAATCTAATCCTTTTGCTTGTTGTTTTATCGGGATTCCAGCCACTAATGGCTCAAAACAAAGGTATGCCAAATCCTTCGGCGGTTTATTGTGAGTTTCTTGGCTATAAATATGAAACCCGCAAGGCAAAGGATGGGTCTGAATTTGGTGTATGCAAATTCCCTGATGGCACTGAATGTGATGCTTTTGCTTTTTTCAGGGGCGAATGTGGCAAAAAATATTCGTATTGTGCTGTGAAAGGCTGCACTATTTTAACGCAAGAGGATGCCAATTTGCCTTATCCGGCTTGCAGTTGCATGGATTCATCAGGGGAAAAACAGGTCATTGCACTATTCGATTTTATGGAACAACACGGAGATACTTTGTTTAGTTCACATCCCAAAATTAAAGGAACGAAAAAGTAATGATTGCTATGAACTGTTTTATATATATCTGATTTTCACTTCTTTTAAAAATTTCTCCTCAAGCGTTCGCCTAATGCGTTTAACCACGGTACGCCTTATTTCGAGTTCGATTGGCAGGTTTGGATCCTGATGTGCAATATTGATCCGTGTTCCGATAATAAAATGGATTTCATCGCTATCGAGCAGAAGCCTCACAATTTGGTCGGCAGGTCCTTTACCAAGTTTGAGGCGGGGGGAATATTTTTTGAGCAAATCCGAAACTTTGCCCAAGGTTAGAATGCCTTCCGTGACCAAATCAATACCTTCCATGAATGACAAGGGTGGAAGGTCAGGATCATCAAATTCAAAACTGTCAACAATTGGCAACCCAAGCTGACGCGAAACAATATCGCCTGTTGTTGCACCGCAAATAATCTTTTTCCCTTCAAACTGCTTCACGGCATCGCCAAGAATAACATCATTGATTTCCTCATAAGGAGGACCGGTACATAAAAGCAGTTTTCGAGGCTCACGAAAATAAATGATGGCACAGGTAGTATCATCTTTGGGGTGATACCCATCATTGAGATTGGCCATATTTACAACTTTTGCCGCTAATTGGGTGGCCGAAATGGTAAGGTCGGAACTAACTAATTGATGTACATATTGTTCTAAGTTTTCAATTCCCCAGCCGAAAGGATATTTTGGGCTACCCATTCCTGATTGCGGCACCCCATCGGAACATAAAATAATCCGATCCTCTTTTTGGTGTTTGAAGGAACAAGTACGCAGTTCCTTGCCGGCATTTTTTTCGGAATCAAGAGTGATAATTTCCCAACCTGGATCGATTTGCAAATTGCCGCGAAGTACAAATGTTTGAGGATTATCGTATTCGAGTATGCGGGTTTCCCCATCAATATCGATATCCACAATTGTAAAAGTAGAATAGCTCATCTGCCGTTCGCTACAGACAGGTAAGGTGTACATTATAATTTCGGCAATTTTGCGGACTTCTTTATGTTCTTCGGCAAATTTAAGGGCCATTGTTGCGGTGAGTGTCGAAAGCATACTGGCTTTTACCCCATGTCCCATACCATCGGACAGCACAGCAATAATCCTGTTTTCCTCGTAAATTCGCGTTGTCAGGAATTTATCCCCACAAATCCTTTCTAAGTCGTGGTTTTTTTGCACGGCATTTACTTCAACATAAAACTGTCCTTCACTCATGGGCTATTGTAAATAAATTGATTTATTTTAAAAGTACAGGTTGTCAGTATCTTACGAATGAGGTTATTAGGATTTGTAGTATTATTGATTATAAGTATTAACCCCATGTTGACTTTCCATCTACCTCAAATCCGAAATCTGAAATACTCAATCCCTAATCCTTCACTCTTTACTTTTATGCGATTCAATAATCGAGTTCAGCATTTTTTCGGTTTTTGCCGCTCCTTCACCAAGCAGGAAGGCAATTTGTTGCACCAGGTCAAGATTTTGTTCAATAACTTCGGTTACACGGTTAATGACTTCTTCTTTTCGTACTTCGGGCATGTGCATATCCCTGATCACAGCACCCACAATCTTATTCTTTTTGATGCTGAAAATGGTAACATTCAAGAGTTTTTCGTTCAAATGTACATCGCGGCCAATCACGTCGTCGTTACTGCTTACAACATACGCAAAGAGCTTATAAAATTGTACTGGCAGCAAGGTTTTTAGATCGGCACCAAGCAAGCCTGGAATAATTTCGTTGATTTCGGTGGCTTCTTCGCCCAAAATGTTAACGAAACTATCATTTGATCCGATAATCTTCATATTCTCGTCAACAATTACCACGGCTGTTGGAAGCTTGTGAAGCATGGTTTGGGCTGTTTCCAGAGCATCTTGGGCAAGCTGTTTTTCTGCTAGCGACCTTTTTTCGGAATTTTGAAGGGCAAGCTGTGTTTTTGCAAGTTTATCGTTGGTATGCTTTAGCGACTTGATATATTCCTGTTTGCTTTTAAGCGAGTGCATGATACACATATCAGGCCTTGTAATCCCGTTTGCCACATCGGTGGCAAAATCGCGGCAACTGCTATATCCACAAGCTTTACAGCCTAGATTTTCTTCGTTGCTGTTTTTTTCGATAATCTTGAGTACTTCTTCGATTTTTTCTTCTGGTGGAGGTGACAATTTTTGATTGTTTGCCTTGAAATCGCGTTTTAAATCCAAATGTTGGAACTGTTTCAAATCGCCGTTCCAACGGGCCATATTAAAATCTTTCAACCTTTTTGAAGTGTAGGTTGTAACAGATGTTTGCCGGTTGTATTTCTTTCCACCAGGTTTCATACCAGGCCCCATCATACAGCCTTCGCAATAAAACAGGTTGAAATGCTTGCTGATGTGGTCAATCCCTTGTTCAAACTGGTTGATTGCGGCCATGATTTCGTCTTTGCTTTTGGCTGTAACTATACTACCTGTAAGCAAATCCTGGTTTAAGCCCGAAGCGTTGATAATTCCTGTGCTTATTGGGTAAAGTGAGCCTTTGTACCCGCGAGGCTCGTTGAAATCCGAAAACTCTATATTGCTCTCTTTGATACCGTTCTGCTCGAACATTTCGCGCAATTCGGCAAAAGTAAGCACTTCATCTACTTTTGAGTTGCCTTCAAACCTGTCGGTTTCTTCTTTTGCGCCAATACATGGCCCGATAAAGACAACTTTAATTTCGCTGCCATACAAATCCCTGACCACCTTGGCATTAGCAATCATTGGGTTAACTATAGGAGCAAGATTGTCGAGAAGCTGAGGATAATATTTTTCGATCAACGAAACAACCGGTGGGCAATTGGCAAGGATATAGTATTTCCCTAAAAAATTTGAAATCAAATCGTTGTATTCTTTAGCTACCAAATCGACGCCAAAAGCAACATCGTGAACATAATCGAAGCCCATTTCGAGTAGCATTTTTACAAATTTGCGGTAATCAGTAATATCATCAAATTCAGCCGAAATACTTGGATCCACCAATGCCACA
>CAIRHD010000150.1 GCA_903878265.1 uncultured Bacteroidales bacterium
CCAAATCCCATCGCTGCCAGCAGTACGATATGTTACCTGTAAATTTGCCGGTGCAGTGTATGCTTTTTTAAAGGCAATAGAATCTATTACCCTTTCGGCTCCAAGCTCATAAAATGGGTTGGAAACAAAAACCCCATGGTTTACAAAATTGGAAGTCAATGTTAAATTTGCATACCGGCAGTTGAAAATGGGTGTTCCCGAAAGGTTTGATCCGCCTCCATAATATATCTGTCCATTTCCTGTAAAGGCCGAACCATCTTTTGTAAAATCGTACATCACATTGCCCGATGTCGTCCATGCCAGTGAAACAGCATCGGCATTGGCAAAATAAACCGTGTTACTCAGTGTTGCTCCAACAGCACCGGCCATAACCGTTATCAAGCCATTTGTAACTACCGACGAATGGTTGCTTATGGCCACAGGCAAGTTTGTTCCTGTACTCCACGCGCCCGTTGAACCATCCAAACCTGGCGTAGCAATATACACCGTATTTGCTTTTGTGCCTGAGTTGTTGTAACCGCCAAGCACATAAAGTTTACTGTTGTAGGTTACGGTACTATGTCGGTTACAAGCTGTTGGCAGGTTTGTTCCAGCAACAAAAGCCGATAGTGTGTTCAATGCATTTACTTTTGCATAATAAACAGTGTTCAATGCAGTATTTTCAGTCAAAGAACTCGAACCTCCGATTACATAAATAGCACCCATCATGTAAGTTGCAGTATGTCCCCAGAGGTTTACCGGAAGAGTTACTGCCGAGGTTTGCCATGCTCCAATCGTACCATCGGTATTGATTGCTGCATAGTAAATAGTGTTGAAAACCTGTGTATCATTTTTTCCTCCCAATACATAAATTGTGTTGGTCCCAATTAATACTGCAGGATCGCGCAAAGCAGTTGGCAGGGCGTTTAGGGCTGTCCAACCACTGATTCCTCCTGACTGAATGGTAGCAACATAAACCGTGTTGACATAGCTGGTGTTGTTAAAACCGCCAACCATATATACATACCTATCGTTCCAAGTTACAGTTTTGTGGCCAGCCAAGGTTTGTGGCAATACGGTTGCAGTGAGCCAACTCCCTACATCGGTAGCCGAATTTTGCAAGTAAACATTGTCGCTTGCAGCCACAACGTTGTTAAACACACCTTTGTTGAAATCGGCTGTGAGGGTTTGGGTAAAATTTACCTGTGCTTTGAGGGTTGTAACTCCCAATGAGCAAATGGAAATGTATCCCATTATCAGGACTTTAAGCAAAAGCCTGTTTGTTAAAAAATGTAATTTGTTTTTCATATTGATTGGGTTTTAATTTGGTTTCAAGGAAATTTAAAAGTCAAAGTTTGGAAATAACAGTTTTGAGTTTAGTTGCTCCGCACAAAAGATGGAATGAAGCCCACAGCATTTATAATTGTTTTGATAAGCGAAATGGATAATTACGTTGAAGGTTTCCAACAGTATAAGTACAAAATTGAAAAATCATTGAAAAACCTGCAATAGCCTAATTAGGTCATTTTTTGTTGTTGCTCAATAAAGGTTTACAATAAAGGAATCACTTTTTGCTCTTTTCGAAAAGCCAACAATTTGAAAGGCAACAGGAAGATAAAAGAAATTTTTTGAAAGAATTCAAGAAGCAATGAAACAAAGGATTGGTATCCTTTTGATAAAAATAAGATAAAAAAGACTGACTTATATTGAAACTAGGGTCAAACCAAACATACTGCCCAATCCAACTCTAAAGGTTAATAAATTGGATATAAGTAGCTTGTGAATATTATCGGATATAGTATTTTATCCAAAGTAGAATAGGGCTGTATTAAAACAAAAAGATTACCTCCAAAAACAAAAATGAGTCTTAAAAATTGGGGATCAATATCTTACAAAAATATACTATTAGCATATCAGAAATTATTGTTTTCGGAGGTAGCCTTTCATTGTGCAAAGTTGAGGGATTGAAAAGTATCCCACAATAGCCTAATTAGGTCATTTTTGATATATTTACCAATATGCATAACCGTTTAAAATTATAGGAAAATACATGGCGAAAGCCAGATGACCACAGTTACAAGTCGGAAAAAGAAAGGGAAAAAGGGGAATTCGCAGAAAGTATCCTGCTACACAAAATCAATTTACTGATAAGTCGGAGGAATGCATGTTTTCATGCACCACGATTTCCAAAACGGAATCAGCAGACTTCCAGCAACCGTATCCCACACAAGAAATGAAGAGTATAACCAGCTTTTACGGTAAAATTACTGTTACAAACGAAGCTGCATTGTTATCTAAAAGTATCATATCCAGGGCATCCACTATTCCATCGCCATTTATATCCTCCGAAATATATCCTGTGCCGAAAGTTTCTGCATGGTTTTTAACAGCAAGCATATCTATGGCATTTACAACACCATCCTGATTTGAATCCCCGC
>CAIRHD010000151.1 GCA_903878265.1 uncultured Bacteroidales bacterium
GAACCGGCTGCTTTTCATGCGCCTGGTGCCACACATGAAAGTAATTGAAGAAATCAAAATCAAATTGGTGCTTGGTGAAGCCAATTTCAATTATGTCAAGGCAGAAATGGTGAAACCAACGCCGGATTCGAAAGTTTCAATCATACTTCCATATATACGTAATGTGATAGCTTACTTCAGTACCGTTATGCTGATGGAAGAAACCGGGTCCGACCTTGGTGATAAAGGCTTGTTTTTTGAGAGCATCTCAAGCAACGCTTCTGATCATTCAAACAAAGCCCCCTCCACAGAACCCCGCATTGCTGCAATGATTCAGCGGAATACTAAAATGGGCAACCATTATTTGCAGGTATTAAAAAATGCCATGATTGCCAATTCCAATGAATGGAGCAATTACGCCCAACCCCTTCATGGCCTGCCTAACAGGGACAATACTAACAAAAAAACATTCTGGGCATAATAAGTGAAAAATGAAAAAGTGAAAAACGAAAAGTAACCCTAATACCACCAATGACCACCGAATGACAACCAATGACCACCGAATGACCACTGAATGAAACATATCTCCCTACAATACCACAAATTTGGGATTAAGCACAAAATCTCCACCACCCTCCCGGAACGATGGACAGAGTTAACATCCGAACAACTTATTGCTGTGGCAAAAAACCATACCATTGGAATTAGCGAGATGGTCCTTCTGGCAACCATGCTTGGAGTTAAACAAAATATTGCTGAAAAATTAACGGACTTCCAACGCTATTCCATTGCAGTTGAACTCGAATTTTTGCAAGATTTCAAACCTTTATATTCTTTTACAATCCGCACAATCAAAGGCTTATCCGCACCGCGCCCACGCCTTGAAGGAATGTCATTCGGACAATTTATATACGTTGATACGTACCATGAAATTGCAGTTACCACGGACGACAATTCTCAACTTGATAAGTTTATTGCCTGCCTGTACCTGCCCGAAAACAAACCCTTCGATGAAAAACTAATCCAAGACCGCGCCGATTATGTTGCACTTTTCATTCGTCCCGAAGAAAAAACAGCCATTTCCCTAAACTACCGACTTGTCAAGGAATGGCTCTGCTCCCAATACCCATTGCTCTTTCAAATCCCGGTGGCTGAGCCTGTCGAAGCCGTCGAAGCCGTCGAACCAAGCCGAGGCTCCAACTGGGTCAAAGTCTATGAATCCCTTGTCGGTGATGATATTGTTAACCAGGATAAATACGCCGCACTGCCCGTCCACTCCGTTTTTCGTTTCCTAACCACTAAAATCAAAGAAAATGCCAGAAGGTAGAAAATTTACCGACCTCGTTTCGTACTTCCAAACCCTTGCTTCGCAACACACTCTCATCAAAAACTTTTACCGCTTTGAATTGGACGAAGTGCTGACTTCCCTCCGGGATATGGAAACCCCATGCCTTATCATGGAAGGGTACAAATTTTCGTTCACAGACAACAAAAGTGATAATATCCTGAAAACCCGTGGCGGTGCTTTCATCCTTCTCGATCATGTCAAGGATATTGGCGACTTTAATGCCATTCATTCCGCTTGGGACAGCCTCGAAGAAATTGGGGATGATATACTGGCACGGATAAGATCAGACAAGCACGTTTTATCTTCGCCAGTACAAAATTTCCCTTTCGAATCCGTGGAAGCCCAACTCATAAGCACCGACCTCGGAAACTTTTACGGAATCCGCTTCACCTTCGATATCGTCTGCAAGTTCAATCCTGATGTGGATCCGCTCCGCTGGAACCTCCTTTAATACCTACTTCCCATGTCAGATTTTAACCCAAATTGGATCACAGAACAAAATATTGCCCTAAAATCATGGGCTAACCTTGTTACAAGCAAAATCAAAAATTCTGCTTCCCGTTTCCAAAAAGGTAAATCCGGAATGGTTTTAAGGGCTAAAGGAACAAAATACGAGCGCAATGAGGATAAGCTGGTCAACAGTATCAGCCGCAAAATCTACATGGCTTCTGGTGTAGCCGAAGGTGTTGGGTTCAAAATAGAACGCCATGGGATATTTGTACAAAAAGGTGTGGGCCGTGGCCATATCGTCCAAAATGGGATGGTAGTGCGTGGCTACCGAACCTCTAAAGAAGCACAGCTTATGGCAAAAAAGAAAAATAGGGCAATAGCCGAAAAGGTGGCTACTGGAGGCCCCGTAAACCGTCGTCCCTATAACTGGTTCAACCCACAAATTGACAGGTATCTCCCCGAACTTGCAGATAAAATCACAGCCATAAATGCCGATGCTGTCATTAATGAACTGAATGTTAGGATAAAATAAAAATAATTACAATGCCATCAAACTTTACACGCAGGATAACCTCTTAGTTAAAACCTTTATATATTACAACAATTTGTCGAGTAACGTAATTCTATTGTTTACTTTTGGTTTACTTTTCAAACATGGTTTTGGATTCAAAGCAATAATCCGTTTGTAAATGGTTGTTGTCGATTAATTAATAATGTTGAATGTATGGTGCTAAAATCTACTAAGTGCCTGTCCAACAGATACAAAATGAATATCGCAGTTACTGATAATACCAAAATAAACACTACTGGTTAGATATACATAGTTGTTGGCTGTCAGTGTAAAAAGACAACGTCAGTGTTAGCAAAATATAAAATCCTGAAACTACACAAATTAACAATGTAAATAGTAAGAATATGAGCATTTTAGATTTTTTCAAAAGTAAGAATCCCGAAGAAACTATGGGACAATCTGAATCGAACAGAACTAATCGTCCGATTTATACACCAGAGCACATTGGCTCGTTACAACCAAATGAGGTATTTGTTTTTGGCAGCAATCTAGGTGGACACCACGGTGGTGGTGCAGCTAGGGTAGCATTAAACAGGTTTGGCGCTATTTATGGGCAAGGAGTAGGGTTACAAGGACAAAGTTATGCAATACCTACAATGCAAGGCGGAATCGAAACTATACAGCCTTATGTAGCTGACTTTATAAAATTTGCAGAAAAAAATCAACAATTATTTTTCTATGTAACAAGAATTGGTTGTGGAATTGCAGGTTTTCGGGACGAAGAAATTGCCCCACTTTTTGCAAATGCACTTTCTTTAAGCAATATTTGTTTACCGAAATCTTTCGTCGATTATTTAGGCAATTTAAACGTGCCAAATAGTTATAAGAATCAAGAATATGGACAAGTACGAACACTCGCAGATATTGTAAAAGTGCTTAATGATAAAAATCACTATACTGATTTAACTGCACTTATGACTGATTTTGAAAATGTATTAAACAAGTACATTGAGAGAGGTACAATAAATGCAAATACATATGAATTGTTCGTAAGTGAGTTGAAAAACGATAAGGATGTCAATAAAGGCAAAAGATTTGACATTAATTCATATTTATCTGAATTAATGTCAAATAGAAATAATCTTGAAGTCAAGTTAGAAGATATTTACTATCAAAGAAGTATTTCAAAACTCATTCGCATTATAAAATTTTTCAACACACGCAGGCATTATAAATCGTCAGAAGAAATCATAGCAGATATTTCCATTTTAATGAACGAACCATATCAAATTTTGAATGATAGTTATCATTATCCACTTTACTTCTTTAAACGAGGATTAGAAAATATTTGGAATGAAATATCCAAAGATGGCGTGTTAGATAACGATTTATTGGACAAGATAATGTTTGAACAGCACGAAGAAAAAGTAAATCAATTTGGATTAAATCAAGTCTTAAAAATGGATTTTCAAGACGATGGACCTTGCCACCCAGAAGTTTATTTCCCAAACAAATTGGGAACCGCACCTGTATATGTTCAAGATAATCATTGTGGACAATCTTCCTATATAAAATCTTGTGGTGAAGGAAAAGGACCAAACAGAGACCCATATTATTACGAACTAAGACTATTAGAAATAGTAGAAGAAAAGAGACCAAGATGTTAGAAAATGCAGATTTTTGATAAAGAAATACTAATTAAGCAAAACGGGTGCAATAACGTCGATTTTGTGGGAAGCAAAATTCCACCGTCCGTAAATATTTTTGTAAAGGTTACTAATGGGTGTAATTGCCATTGCCTATTTTGTTCAAATGCAGAATCAAGTTTTTCAATTACAAATTTTGACCTGCCGAAACTATTAAAAATAGTAAAAGAAATGCAGAATCAGGGAATAGGCATTAATCGAATAAATATTACCGGTGGCGAGCCGTCAATTGTTCCTAATCTTGTAAAGGAAATTTTGGAAGAATTTAATCAAGATAATTTGAAAAATATTCATATTCATTTAAATACTAATGGATTGTTTCCTCAATCGCAACTGTTGATGAAAAATCAACGTTGGAACTCAATATCAGTATCATTACACCATTATGACACCAAAAAATTATCTGAAATATACGGAAAAGAAGTATCGGAAAAAGCGTCGAATTTTGAGAATATTGATAAAAATAAAATTAATGTAAGTTGCAATTTAATAAAAGGTTATATAGACAGTTCGACAGAAATTCACAAAATGCTTGATTTTACACTTTCATTAAATATTCCAAGGATTGGTTTCGTATCCCTTATGAAAATAAATAATTTTTGCATAAATCATTTTGTTGATTTTGATGATATTGCGTTTGAAACAATTCCAAATGTTTATTACACAAATTCTTTGAATCGAGGCAGTAATTGCAAATGCAGTAATTATTTGTATAACAAAGATGCTCGAATCCTCGAGATTTACAATCGCAATTATGTTAATCAAGCATATTGCGAATCTGCATTATTGTTCGATGGTCTGTATTTGCGCCAAGGTTTTCACAGCGAAAATATCATTTATTAACAATGAAATCTATCGAACAAATTTTCGGGAAACGGTTGTTAAATAGCCATTTCAATACTTCATATCCTTTAAATCCAAAGGATTGGACTAAATATAGAAGTTCCAACTGCTTATCGTTTGACGGTGTGAATGAATTGTCTTATTATTTTCATATTCCTTTTTGTCAAGAATTATGTGGTTTTTGTGAATATACAAGGATTAAATGCCCTAATGAAATAATCCAACGAAAATATTTAAGGGTTTTGAAATCAGATGTGGATATCTTTACAAAAAAGCAGGCTAACATTGTGTTATACGGGTTTGATTTAGGAGGAGGAACGCCGACCGCATTAAGCGAAGAGAATTTTGAGAGTTTAATAGAAATATACAGGGAAACTCTTACAAAAGTTTCTGTAAGCAAGGATTTTGAACCAAGTATTGAAGGTACATTCCAAACTTTGACAGAATTTAAAATTCAGAAAATATGTCAATCAGGTATTAAGCGGTTTTCATTAGGCTTGCAAAGTACTCAAAGTAATGTGCTATCACTTAATAATCGCACAAAAACAAATATACAAGATGCAGACAATTGGATGAAATATGCAAAATGTAAAGGAATTGAAAAAATCAATCTTGATTTTATGTATGGTCTAAAACGACAAAGTATCAACGATATACATTTCGATATTGATGCTATTGCCTATCTTAAACCTGAACAAGTAACATTGTACGAACTACGAACAAATATGCTGAATTACAGCAATGTAACAGATAAAGATTTTTCTTTTCAATTTTACAAAACTATATACGATAAACTAATAAAATTGGGATATAAAGCTCATTTTGGACAGAATACGTTTTCAAAAAATGTTTCTGATTTTGGAGTTTCTTCATATCTGAGAAACAGAATGTTATATGCCAAACCATATAAAGGTTTTGGAATTTCAGCACAAAGCATGAATAATATTGGAATAAGTTACAATGTTGGGAAAAATTCCAAAAATTTGACCAATATCATAAATAATGAAAATTATGCAGATGAATACACTTTCATTTTGCCAAAACAAGAATTGCTATCAAAGTATATAGCAATATCAGGCTATTACGGACGGTTTTCTTTGACAATTGCTACAGAAATCTTAGGCATAGACAGCAAACAATATTTTGACAAGGAAATCAGATTTTGCCTTGACAACGATTTACTTACACTTGACAACGGTTTTTTGCATATAACACAAACAGGATTTCGAAATTATGGAGCAGTATTCTCTTTATTTTACAAAAAGACAGATTTATGATAACTAATACACCGAACAGCCAACAAAGTGTATATGCCATAAGGGTTTCAGTGGGTATTCAAGCATTGTAGCCCGCTCAAGCTTTCGTGTCGGCGGACAGGTAAATACCCCGCAATCCCTTACGGCACATACACTCAACCGTTAATCCAAGCAAAACACCTCTTACAATCTGCCATTATCACAAGCAACCCCAACCGGTTGCTTTTTTCATATCCATTCCATCCTTCCCTAATCCCAAAACCCCATTTCCCTTTTGTCCTTTCTCTCCTACATGGGTGAGCGTACTTTCGCCATTTAGCCCAAAAATACTATGGCATCAAACTATACCCGCCGCATCAACCTCTATATCAACGGCAAAGAAATAAAAAACGAGCTTTCATCCATCAAGGGTGAAATGAACAAAATCTCAAACGCCCAGGCGCACATGGCCATTGGTAGCAGGGAATATCAAAATGCCGCCAACAAAATAAGGACACTCAAAACCATTATCCAAAACCATAACCAGGACCTAAAAGCAATTGGTGTACACTGGCGTTCCCTTACCGCCAATTCCTCTATTGCCGACTATGAATCCGCCCTTGGAAGGTTAAGCCAGGAACAGAAAAAGATGACTGTCGGCAGCGCAAAATATATCGCCGCCTCTTCCAAAATCAAAGAACTTTCCCAGATTATAGATGCCCACAATGCCGCCCTTAAAAATACCGGCACCAGATGGGATCAGCTAAATTCAAATTCAAGCCTCGCCGATTATAAATCCGGCCTCAAAAACCTACAATCCGAACAGGAAAAAATGACCATCGGAAGCCAGGAATACATCAACCATACCAAAAAAATAAAACAGGTCGATGAAGTTATCCAGTACCATGCCGATACCCTCAAAGATTTAAACGTACACTGGCACCAGCTCTCTTCAAATTCGAGCCTCGCCGATTACAAATCCGCCCTCCACCACCTTACTGCCGAACAGGAAAAAATGACCATCGGCAGCCAGGAATACATCAGCCATACCGAAAAAATACAACAGGTAAACCAAGTAATCGAATACCATAAGGACAACTTAAAAGAGGTTGGAGTGGCATGGGGCACGCTTTCCGCCAATTCAAGCATCACCGACTATAAATCTGCCCTCCAACGCCTGGAAGCCGAACAGGACAAAATGGCTGTCGGCAGCCAAAACTATATTTCCCATGCCCAAAAAATACAATCGCTAAACAAAACTATTGCAGCCCACAACGCCCAACTCAAGCAAACCACCACCGGGTGGGAACGGTTGGTGCAACAAACAAATAAGCTCCAAGGGATGCTGCAGGCCGTTGTCGTGGGTGCTGCCGCTTTTGTCGGCATGGTTACCGCAGGCAAAAAAGCCGTTACCATGTTTGCCGAATTCGACGACAAAGTTGCCAACGTGGCCCGCACCACCGGCCTCACCAAGCAGGAGATCTATGCCATTTCTGAATCCCTGCAAAAAGTAGATACCCGGACAGCCCAATTGGATTTGATGAACCTGGGCGTGATTGCCGGAAAATTGGGTATCGCCAAAGAAGATGTTTTTGGGTTCATCAAAGCTGCCGATAAACTGAATGTTGCTTTCGGTGGGGCATTGGGTGCTGATACCGAGGAAGTGGTCAACCAAATCGGGAAACTTGTTTCGGTTTTTAGGATAGAAGAAAAATTCGGGATAGAGACAAGTATGCTCAAAATCGGCTCTGCCCTCACTACCCTCGGCAATGCCAGTACCGCCAATGAGGGTTATATTGTTGAATTCTCGAAACGTGTCGGAGGTATCGCGCCCATCGTTGGGGTCAGCATCCAGAATGTGATGGGGTTGGCAGCTACCCTGGACCAATTAGGCCAAACTTCCGAAGTGTCCAGCACCGTTTATAGTGCCATGGTTACGGGCATGTTCAAGAAAACTGCCGAATATGCAAACATTGCCGGGATGAGTGTGGAAGGTTTCAAGAAAATACTTGCCACGGATACCAATTTCGCTTTTATCAAAGTTTTGGAAGGCTTAAACGGCAACAATGCAGGGATGGAACGCATGGTGGCCCTGATGGGCGACATGGGCATCGAAGGAAAAAGGGGCATTCAGGTCCTTGGCGTGTTGAGCAACAATACCAAAATGCTCCGCGAACAACAAACCCTTTCCAACGATGCATTTTATAAAGGGAATGCCATCTACACATCCTTTAACCTTTTGAACGATTCTGCGCAGGCAAAACTTGCAAAAGCAGGTAAAAAAGTGGCCGACCTCGCCGTGGAATTAGGCCAAAAACTGATGCCGGTACTTACCGTTTCTACTTCCGGTTTCAGCTATTTTATTAAAACCGTCAGTGCTTCCATCGACTTCTTTTTCAAACATTCCAAAGCCATAACCACCGTTACCCTTGCACTTGTGGCTTATGGCGTTACCGTGAAAGCCATTTCCGTTTGGGAAACAATCCGCCAAACTGTTTTCACCAAAGGGCTTATACTCTCCAACTTCGAAGCCATCGCAATACGCCTTCGGATATTGCTAACCCGTACTTCCACCGCTGCCCAAATGGAATCCCTTGCAGCCACAAAAGCCATGAATGCCGCCATGGCTTCTTCCCTTTGGGGCGCTTTAGCCGCAGGTATTGTGATTGCCACCATGGCATTGATCAATTTCGTGAAAAATGCAAACAAGGTTTCTGCAGCACAAGAAGCCATCAACAACGCAATCGATCAGTCCGTAGAAAAAATGACCGGACAAACTGCCAACATTTCCTTGCTCGTTTCCCTCGTAAATTCCGAAAATGTTTCCCTCGCGGGAAAGAAAAAAGCCATCGAAGATTTAAAAGCCCTTATCCCAGGGTATAATGCCCTGCTAAACGACCAAGGCAAAATCCTGTATCAGAATACCGGTGCGGTCAAAGAGTACATCGTCCAGCTCCGCCGCCAATATATGCTCGAAGGGTTCAAGGAAGAATACCAAAAAGCTTCCGTAAATGTGGCCAAAACCCAGGAAAAACACGACCAACTTGTAGCCCAATATACCTCAATGCCAGGTTCGGACACCCAACCAAGCTATGATCAAAACACTTCTGAAAATACGGCCAAAGGGGATATCAAAGATGAAATTGCCGAAACCGACAAACTTTTAAAAGAACAGGAAACCGTTATCGCCGCACTCCAAAACAAAATAGAAGGCACCATGATGGCCATCGAGGACCTTCCGGGCAAAATCAACAAAATAAGCGGCGAAATGATAAATATTTCCAAAGCCCTGCAAATACCCGGCCTAAACAAAGAAGCCCTGGAATTGCTCAATGCACAACTCCTTGAACTCTACAAGAAAAAACAAGAATTGATAAACCAACAAAAAGGGGTTGTGCCCCCAGCAACCACAAAACCTGAAACCCCTTTTTCTGGAAACAATGCTTTAGGCGGAAATGGTAAAGAAACCGGAGCGGCAAAAACAGCCGAAGATGCCTATAAACAGTATTTGGATATTCAAAAACAATACAACCAAAGTGTGATCGACCTTATGAAAGAAGGTACAGCCAAAGAATTGGCAGAACTAAAACAAAAATATTTTGATGAAAAAAAGGAAATCGAACATAACCTCAAAACCAATACGGACCTTACCAAAAAGGAAAAAATAACCCTCAATAAAACATTGAAAAATTTGGGGATAAAATATACCTCAGATAAACAAGTCATTCAGGATAACGAGAAAACCAACATCCTGAAATTTGAAAAAGA
>CAIRHD010000152.1 GCA_903878265.1 uncultured Bacteroidales bacterium
CCCCTTAGGAAACGGGAGTTTGCATAATCGTGGTTGTAAATAACTTCGAGCAACAGCAAATATTTCTTGCTTCCATGCCGTGCTATTTTGAATAAAAGCCGGTTTTCGTAATCGAGTTTGGCCCTATAAAAACCCGTATTGGGCATTTTTTTTACCTCGGCACCATTAAAATTGGAATGCGACAACTGCTCCACCACCTTATTAAATTGGGCGCTCACCTTCTTGTAATCCAAATCGTTGTAAAAAAGCAAATCCATAAAAATCAAGTTGGTTTGGGATTATTTTGCGGAAAGCAAAAATACAGAATTGTAAGATTACTTTGGTTGGTAAAGGAGTTCTGTCACCCGTATTAACATTTGTGTCGGTTAACAAAAAAGTTGAACTCAATCTGCCATTTTCCTGCATAAACGGCAAAGTCAGGATTCCACTTGGATTGAAACCCTGACTTTACAGCATGCTTTATAGCTTTATGGCTTCACGCAAAACACAGCGTATAAAGGGATTGACTTGATATTATTCTCAAATCCGAAATTTTTTGCCGAGATTCGCATAGACCAAGGAGGCTGATACCTGGAAATAAACTGTTGAAGGCTTTTCGACCGCACATTGTCCGATGATTTTACCTCGATCGGAATTATTTCGCCTGTGTGGGTTTGGATCACAAAATCAACTTCGGCTTTCCCCTCCGATTCCCAATAATATGGTTTATGGCCGTTACAAGTAAGTGCCGACGAAACATAATTTTCGGCAAGTACGCCTTTTATTGCCTGCCAGGCTGCAGTTTCGCGTTGAAATACAAGCGGCGAAATCCCATAACAAGCACACAAAAGGCCGGTGTCGGCCATATAAACTTTAAACGAGGCACTCTCGGCAAATGCGGTCAAAGGAAAACGCCCCTCTGTTATTTTTACGCATCTGTTTACAGTAGCAGAAGCAACCAGCCAATCAATCGCCGATTCAAAATTTGTGGCCCTTGCACCGCTTTTGATTATTTTATATTGGAATTTCGTGTTTTCTTTGGCTAATTGAGCTGGCACACTTTTAAAGGCTGCCATTATCTTTACCGTTTCCGAAAGGCCAGCATATTTTGCCATATCAGCAATGTATGCATCAATGATATTCTTTTGTAAGGCCATTACCATGTTGTAATCGCCAGATGCAAAAAATTCGTTAAGCACTTGGGGCATGCCTCCAACCCCGATGAATATCCGGTATTCATCTAAAAAGGATTCATGCAGACTGCAAGCTTCATTGCTGTCGAAACAGTTACGGATTAACTCTATCGCCTCATGTTTGCCCTGTGCGAGCATAAACTCCTCAAAATCCAGTGGATGCATGGTTAGCACCTGCACTTTGCCCACTGGAAAAGAATGGCTACTGCGGTTAATGGCTACACCTAAAAGGCTTCCGGCCGATGCAATATGATACTGTGGAGCCTCTTCGGCGAAGTATTTTAAAGATGTCAATGCTCGTTCACAAGCTTGTATTTCGTCGAAAAGGATGAGTGTATCGCCCGGAATCAATGCCGTGGAAGTAAAAGCCGAAAGTTCACGAAGGATCCGCTCTGGCGAAAGGTCACGTTCAAAAATAGCTTGCAACTCGTGGCTACTCTCGAAATTGAAATAAGCAGTATTTTTATAATGCTTCCGGCCAAATTGCAATAAACTGTACGTTTTCCCAACTTGCCTTGCACCTTGCAAAACCAGTGGCAAACGACTTGCGCTGTTTTTCCAGTTTAAAAATTGTATTTCTATTTTACGTTCCATAAAATGTATTATAAGTCACATTATAGGTTCTTAAAAATGTAAAATTACAGCATTTTACTCAAAAATGAGTTAGGATACAAAAAAAAAGCTGAATTTATATTCAAAAATGTTGAATTTATTTATTTCTAATCTGCGAAATCTGCGAACTTATACACAAAACGGGGTAAATTGTCGCATTAAGATTTCTGGTTTTTACCAAGGAGCGATGTGCTTAGCCTGTAGAAGCAGCACGGAGGTTACAGAGTTTACTCACAATTGCTTATTCTTTTAGGAGTTTGTTTCGGCAAGCTCAACACATCGCGTGATATCGCTTCACTAAGTTCACGGAGTTTATTCTCAGTGCTTTTCTTTGTGTTCTCCGTGCTGCTTCGGCAGGCACTTCGGCAAAATCACTGTGGCACTTAGCGTAACACTTTGTGGCAAATAAGACTTTTCGGATTGGGTTCAAGTTTGAAATCCTAATTTTAACCCTAACTTTTTAGTGCAGGATTTTGAAAACCAATTCTATTCGCAACTCATACCACTTTAATAAACTTCACTAGGATTCCCTCGTTTATAGAACCGCCTAAAGCTTTTTGACCTAAAAATTATTATCGAACCTTCCTTTTTGTTGTTGATATACGAGTAAATAATTGAAGCTAATACTTTGTATATTAACTATCTATGCAATTTTTTGAGAAATATTTTATTGACCCAAAAAGAAGTTATGCCTTCACACCAATTATTCCACCATCATTTTCACGCTGCCCGATAAATTCCCAGTCAAGTTGGTGAAACGCAAAATATAACAGCCTGATACCAATCCATTTCTATTAAGTTCGACCACATTGGAGGAAATGTGATCCAAATGCATTACTTTTTGTCCCGAAAGGTTGAAAATCTCAACTGTGCCATCATCAATTTTAACAGGTGAATTTATTTTCAATAATGCTTTGCCGCTGAAAGGGTTAGGTGAAATGGAAAGCAACAGTTTTTCGGATGAAACAGGATTTTCAACTCCTACATTAATGCTGTTTCCTTCGCCAGGCGTGCCATGAGTAGTAATTCCGCTGGCTTTCCAGTTCTGGCCAAGTGCATTATCAAGGTCAGGCGAAATCAATTCGAGGGTGGCACCCTGCCCGTCTGGCCGAGTGGGCCATGGCGCAACATCATCATAATTGACTGTATCCACCAACGTTCCGGTCGCATTGAACAATCGTATAAGTTCGCCACCGCCGGCAAGCCCAAAACCCATTGGCCCAACATAATTGGTAACTGTAGGGAAAAGGCTATGAAAAGTAGTCATATCGTACGCAATCACAATATAACCTTTTGCTGGAATAATCGTTCCAGAATTAAAAACAAAGGCATGAATATCGAGTTCATCCTTAAAAACCCAATTTGAAATATCCAACGCATAATTTTGTGGGTTGTACAATTCAACCCAATCGCCGGGATCGAATGTTAGAGCAGAATTGTAGTTTATTTCGTTTATCACCAACGAATCGGAGAAAATTCGTGGCACAAATACTGCAAGAACAGTATCGTTTGCCGTAAGCTGTATTCGGATATTTAGTGCGGTATCGTAAGGGTTTATAACATTATGGTTCACTTCCCAATGGTCGAAAGCGAATTGCTGGTTGGTTTCGATGGCAGATAATTTAGTATCCATCCCACCGTAATAATTGCCGATCCAAGGAAAATTGTTGAGGGCCAAGGAATTGATTTTCACTTCACCGGCTCCTGGAGTGTTGACATTTACCACAACTTGGTAAGGGCCTGTGAGCGAGTAGCATTGGTTTAATCCGGCAGTAACCACATTGTATCTGGTGTTTACAAAATCGCGTATTTTCTGCACATTTTCGTTCCATTGAAAAATATTGCCTTGCCAGCGCGTACAATGCCTCGGCATATCGGGGGCGATTAAATTAACCATGCTGTCGTATAATGTAAGAATATTCGAAGGCTTAAATGCGGTGTTCAGCAAATCGGCATACCTCGAAATATAATACTGGTTAAACCCGGGATTTGTTCGCAGTTTGTTCAGCAATGCAACATGGCCTTCGGGATCGGATGAACCGGTTATATCGTCTTGGAAACAGGGTTCCACGTACGGCGTTTGTGCCGGGATTCCGGTATAATTGATGTAATGCCCAAAAGTTGCATCCTCGTCCCAAAGTATGTAACCCCAGCGTTTATGGCTGCCATTGGGGTTGGTCCCTTTCCACCAACCCACATTCCAGTTGAGCCAGTCGGAGCAAACAACATACGAATTGATAAGCATGTAATCTACAAGGCTGGAAGGGTCAAGTTGCGATTCAACGTAATCGAAGTTTGCCTGAACTGCCATATTGTGCGTCATTGTGTATGAGTACAAAGCATTCCAATCGTCGAAAGCGGGTTGACCTCCATACTCTGCCCAGGTATTTCCCCAAAGCATCAGGTAATACAGGTCGTATTTATCCTGGTCGTAATAAAACTTGGTAAAATCGTGGTCGTTAGGCTTTTCGCGAATGGAATACACGCCCCAGTATTGACCGTTAGCAAAAACTATGCAGCGTGCCGATTTGCGTTCGTCGAGGCTCATGCCAGCTTTAACAGAAACTGTCTGTATAAAATCATCGCGCATCAACGCACTCGAATCAATGCCGGGATAATTATCATCGCCACAAGCCCTCAAAATAATTTTCTGATATTCCTGGCGGTCAGTATCCGGAAAAAACGGTTCGAGCAAAGCATAGTTGTAGCCACATTCGTCGCGCATTTTATAGTCGAGGCTGCGTTGTGGATTTGCCCACGAATCCTGTCCATGTTTCCCAAATTCCCCATATCCAGAGGTGGTCAGCACATGGTCAGTATTATAGTATTCAATTGAACCCCAAGGGATCAGGCTACCATTTCCGTTCAAAAGCTGGGTAAGATCGGTACCAGCAATAGAAACAATAGGAAGAGTGAAGTTTTCATTTATAAAGTATGTATTGAAACCGATTAGGCTTGGCAAAATTGTAACATCGTTGCTAAAAACTTTGGCTTTGATTACCTTGGTTGTGCTAACCGAAATAGGACTTGTATATATGGTAGAGTTGGCTAAAGGTTCACTACCATTGGTTGTATATCTGATTTTGCAATTTGTTTCGGTAGTGCTTAAGCTTACACTGAAACCAGAGGTGTAAAATCCTCCTGCCATGCTCATTACCGGTTTATCAGCATAGCGGGTATAGGCAGTGGTAGTATTGGAAGTTCCGGGTGTTGGCAAGGTGAAAACGGCCCAGTTGGTGCTGCCATTGGGTTTGCGACCATTGGAATGTTCTTTCTGGGTGATTGTAATTTGCTGCTGATCCAATATTGCGCCCGAAGGATCAGAAAACACAATGTACTCGGCAGTAGCCCTGGTTTGTGTTAGCTTAAAATTGGTGTGGAAAGATTCGGAGTTTGCCAAATCGCGCCCTGAAGCCCAAAAGCGGATGAAACCACCTGCCTGGATAACTACGCCTGACGGGATGAGCCATTTGGTTGGGGCAACCGGATTATCACTCAGGTAATAGCCATTCAAATTTACCGCACTGCTTCCTCCATTATATAGCTCTATCCAATCGCCATATTCAAAGAATTCGTCCGCAA
>CAIRHD010000153.1 GCA_903878265.1 uncultured Bacteroidales bacterium
TGCCGGTCTGAATATGCACGATGCGGCTCTGGAAATCAACCACTGGTGCCACGAAAAAGTTACCTATCGCGGATCCGACGAGCGCACAAGTTCGCCTTTAGCCTCGATAAAAACATCTTTTGGCCGCTGCGGTGAAGAATCGACACTTACTGTTACAGCGCTCCGGACTGCCGGAATTCCTGCCCGCCAAGTTTATACACCACGGTGGGCACACACCGACGACAACCACGCCTGGGTTGAAGTTTGGATTGATGGGAAATGGCATTTCCTCGGCGCCTGCGAACCCGATCCCGAACTTGATATGGGATGGTTTGCCGAACCTGCCCGCCGTGCCATGCTGGTACACACGAGGGCTTTTGGCGCTTACAACGGCAACGAACCTGTAATCGACAACCAGCAATGTTTTGCAGAGTTGAACCTGATCCAAAATTATGCAGCAGCAAAACCTATTTTTGTTAAAGTAACTGATACCGATAACAAACCAGTAAGGGATGCAAACGTCGAATTCCAACTTTATAATTACGCGGAGTTTTACCCCATTGCAAAAGGAAAAACGGATCAAAACGGCTTAAGCTTAATAATTACCGGACTTGGCGATTTGCTGATCTGGGCTTATCAGGGCGATAAATGGGGATACAAAAAGATTTCGGTCGACAAAATGGATTCGGTTACAGTTATTATTTCAGATAAACACACGACTGGAATAACTGAGGATTTTGATTTTGTGCCGCCTGTCCAAAAAACGCCCTTGCCTCAATTAATTAGCCCGAAAGTTGCTGAAAACAACACAAGGCGGCTACACGTTGAAGATTCGATCCGGACAGCGTATATGGCTACCTTCAAAGATTCGGCATGGGTTGAGGCTTTTTCGACCGAACAAGGTTTGTCTTCTGATAAACTGTTGCCAATTTTCAGGAACAGTTATGGCAATTGGGAAGAAATAGCCAAATTTATTTCTGGCACTTCAAAATCTCAAAAAGAATGGGCAGTTTTAATGCTCGAAGCTATTTCGGAAAAAGATTTACGCGATACAAAAGCTGAAATCCTGAACGATCATCTTGCAAATGTTTTTAATTACAACAGCCCAACTTCGAGCCAGGACAAGGAGTTTTTCGCCAAATACGTGATAAGTGGCCGAATTGCCAACGAAATGATGCTCCCATGGCGTTCTTTTCTGCAAAAGCAGTTTGGTTATGAGTTTGTTATGCAATTTAAAACCGATGTAAATGTGCTTGTGGCTTGGATAAAATCGAACATCAGGATTGACAATACATCAAACCTTCATTCGCGTGCACCGCTTTCGCCGCGAGGGGTTTTTGAGTTGAAGGCAGCTGATAACCGCTCCCGCGATATATTTTTCGTTGCGGTTTGCCGTAGTCTTGCTCATGCCGCCAGGATTAACACGGCTACCAATTTGCCACAATATTACGATGGAAAAGACTGGAAAAACGTAGCTTTTGAACCTGCTACCGAAAATATTACCGAAAAAGGAGCCATACGTTTCGTGAACCCCGACCCAGGTTTCGACCCAAAATATGCCATCAATTTCACCATCGCACGTTACAATAAAGGGGTTTACAGGACTGTTGACTTTGATTATGGAATGAAATTGAGTGAATTTGATGCCAAAACCGAAGTAGAAGCAGGCAAATATGTTTTGGTTACCGGCAACCGGCAATCCGATGGAAGCGTACTTTCGTCAGTAACTTTTTTTGAAGTCCCAACCAAGCTAACCACCGATATAAATGTGGTTATCCGTCAGGATTTTACACCTATAATCCCTTTCGGAAAAATCAATCTTTCAACAACTAAATTTATTGGATATCCAACAAATGAAGCTATTCAATTATCGAATTTAATTTCGACAGAGGGCTGTATTATGGTTTGGATTGATCCCGATAAAGAACCTACAAAACATGTAATGGCCGATATTCCGGCTGTAAAAAGCCTTATCGAAAACTGGGGTGGAGGAATGGTATTTCTTTTAGCCGGCAACAAAGTGAGTTCATCGTTTAAACCA
>CAIRHD010000154.1 GCA_903878265.1 uncultured Bacteroidales bacterium
CTCGGTTTCTGATATATATTTACAATCAAAAGCCCTGTATGCCTGCGATCTGGTTTCACCACATGATCCTTTTGAAATATAAAAAAATTGTGCAAATTCCTTGTTGCCGCCTCTTTCAAGACCTTCTGCAATATTATCCATTATCGAGCCAGATGATGCACGAATTTGGTCGCGGAATTTGAAATCCTTATTAAACAAGTCCCTCGATGTAACTCCATAAACAAATTTACAAATATCACGAGCTTCTTTCCAGATTTCCAAATCTTCAAAACTCTCTATTTTCATACAGGAAAAATCTAAAAATTACTAACAACACACTTTATTTTGACTTTATTCTAAATTCCAGTTTTAACCTTCAACACTTAGCATTGAACACGAGATATTTGAACATTGAACGCGAAGCATTTGAACATTGAACGCGAAGCCATTGAACATTGAACGCGAAGCATTGAACATTGAACATTGAACGCGAAGCATTGAACCCTTTTAACCCTTCTTTTAATCCAAAGTTTGCGATGGTTTCGACGACATTTCGATCATTGCCTGATATTCGGCCGGGGTAATATCGTTGAAGAAGAAATATATCGGGTTCATCGGGACGCCTGCTTTATGTACTTCGTAATGCAAATGTGGGGCGGTTGACTTACCAGTATTTCCCATCAAACCAATTATTTCGCCCCGCTTGATTCGCTGTCCGACTCTAACTTTAATTTTCGAAAGGTGCGCATACACGGTTTCGTAACTATAACCATGGTTTATAATGATTTTGTTTCCATAACCACCACTGTTGTATTCAGCTTCCGACACGATTCCATCGCCGGTTGCATATATTGGTGTTCCAACAGCGGCAGCAAAATCAATGCCTTCGTGAAACTTGATAACTTTATAAAATGGGTCGGTGCGATAACCAAACAGTGATCCAATCCGGCGCAAATCGTGAAAATCAACGGGTTGTATGGCTGGTATGCTTGCAACAAGTTTCTCCTTGTTCTTGGCCAACTTAAAAACAGCATCATACGATTTGCTTTGAACCACCAACTGACTTGTAATTTCGTCTAAGCGTTTGGCTGTATTGACAATAATTTTTGAGTTTGCAAGACCTTCAAGATGTTCGTAGCGATCCACGCCACCAAACCCGGCTTTGCGCACTTCGGAGGGAATGGGTTCTGCTTCAAAAATTACACGGTAAATATTGTCGTCCCTATCCTGAACATCGGCAAGTACCTTTTGCACCTTGTCCATGCGGTCGTTCATGATTTTATACTGCAATTTATATTGTTCAAGCTCGTTAAGCAATACTTTTTCGCGCGGCGACCGCATAAAATTGTATGCAAGCACGATAACCACAACGCCAAATACCAGTCCAAAAGCCATTGATGAAGCAATACGCTTAATGCGCTCCTTCATCGTAACTTGTACCTTCTCAATCTTTAGCGAGTTAGTGTTATACTGGTATCTAATTTTTGCCATCTATTTTAAGGGGTTAGGCTTCGCTGTTCAAAGGCTTCGCTATTCAATTGTTCAAAGGTTCAAAGGTTCAATTGGCTGCGCCGTTCAAGGTTCAATTGGCTTCGCCGTTCAATTGTTCCATTGTTCAAATGTTCATTTATTCAATTGTTCAATTGGCTTCGCCGGTCAATAGTTCAAAGGTTCAATTGGCTTTGCCGTTCAAATGTTCAATTGTTCGCTTGGCTGCACCGTTCAAAGGTTCAATTTTCCATTAACCATTTCCATCAACCATTTCCATTAACCATTCTCCATCAACCATTTTCCAATAACTAATAACCATTTTCCAATAACTAATAACCATTAACTATTCTCCATTAACCATTTTCCATTAACTACTTTCTCTCCCATAAGCGCAAAAATAATTATTTAACTTAAATTTGCAGCCATTTGGTTTGTGAACAATTGTTAAAAGCCTTTAAATCTTGGCATTTACCTTTATATAAGTGTTTTTAAACAACTAAATTACAACTAAATACAAAGCAAATACAAATAATAAATAAAAGCCATATTTTACTCTTATGATGAACAGTGCCGAAATACGCCGTACATTCCTGAATTTCTTCGCATCAAAACAACACCAATTGGTGCCTTCCGCTCCTATGGTGGTAAAAAACGATCCTACGCTCATGTTTACCAATGCTGGGATGAACCAGTTCAAGGATTGGTTTCTTGGCAACGAACCGCCTAAATGGCCACGCGTTGCCGATTCGCAAAAATGCCTGCGCGTTTCGGGAAAACATAACGACCTTGAAGAAGTTGGCCACGATACTTATCACCATACCATGTTCGAGATGCTGGGAAACTGGTCGTTTGGCGATTATTTTAAGGAAGAAGCAATTGCCTGGGCCTGGGAACTGCTCACCGAAGTTTATAAAATTGATAAAGACAAGTTGTATGTTACCATTTTTGGTGGCGATGCTGCCGATAATATGGCCGAAGATACCGAAGCACTCGAAATATGGAAGAAATATATTGCCGAGGATAGAATCTTGCGTGGCTCGAAAAAAGACAATTTCTGGGAAATGGGCGATACCGGTCCTTGTGGCCCATGTTCGGAAATACATGTAGACATACGCGAAGAAACGGAAAAAGCAAAAATCCCTGGCGACCAGCTTGTAAACAACGACCATCCGCAGGTTATCGAAATATGGAACAACGTTTTTATTCAATACAACCGACAGTCTAACGGTTCGTTGGTTCCGCTCCCTGCAAAACATGTTGATACCGGCATGGGCTTCGAACGCTTGTGCATGGTGTTGCAAGGTACCCAAAGCAATTACGATACAGACGTTTTCACACCTTTGCTCTCCGAAATAGCCAGGATTACCGGCATTGCTTACGGCAGTAACCATAAAAGTGATGTGGCCATGCGCGTAATTGCCGACCACCTCCGGGCTGTTGCATTTGCCATTGCCGATGGACAGTTGCCATCCAATGTAAAAGCTGGTTATGTTATCCGCCGCATACTCCGCCGCGCGGTCCGCTATGCCTATTCGTTCCTGAACATGCGCGAACCTTTGATGTACAAATTGGTTTCGGTTTTGGAAAAACAAATGGGCGAATCGTTCCCCGAACTTACCCGTAACCTGCAACTTATACAAAGGGTAATTACCGAAGAGGAATCGTCGTTCCTGCGTACATTGGCTACAGGGATCGTAAAATTCAACCAATATATTGCCTCGCATCCCGATCAAAAATTGATAAACGGTGAATTTGCTTTTGAGATGTACGACACCTTCGGTTTCCCGATTGACCTTACCCAACTGATGAGCCGTGAGTTGGGCTGGGACGTGGACATGGAAAATTTCGGTTTGAAGCTGGAAGAACAGAAAAACCGTTCGAGGCGCGATGCCACGGTTTCTACCGACGACTGGCATGAACTGGAAGCTTCGGAAAGCACTGAATTTATGGCTTATGACACCACCGAAGCGGATATAAAAATCACGCGTTTCCGCAAAATAACCGCCAAAGGGAAAGAAGTTTATCAATTGGTTTTCGACCGCACCCCGTTTTATGCCGAAAGTGGCGGCCAAACCGGTGATACCGGCACCCTTTCTTCGGCTAACGAAAACATTCAGGTTTTTGATACACGCAAGGAAAACAACCTGATTGTGCATTTGGTAGAAAACCTGCCCGAAAACCCAACGACTAATTTCAGGGCAGTTGTTGATACCGAAAGGCGCACGGCTACAGCCAACAACCATTCGGCAACGCATTTGCTTCATTATTCGCTGCGCGAAGTTTTGGGTAAGCATGTTGAACAAAAAGGCTCCTTTGTCGGGCCAGATTACCTGCGTTTCGACTTTTCGCATTTTCAAAAACTTACCGAAGATGAACTCACAACCATCGAAAAAATGACAAACAACCTCGTGCGCGAAAATGCCGTATTAGACGAACACCGCGCCGTAAGCATGGAACAAGCTGTAAACATGGGCGCACTGGCATTTTTTGGCGAAAAATATGGAGATAAAGTCCGTGTAATCCGTTATGGAAATTCAGTTGAGCTTTGCGGTGGAACGCATGTAAAAGCTACCGGGCAAATAGGCTTGGTGAAAATTGTTAGCGAAGGTGCAATAGCATCGGGCATACGCCGTATTGAAGCCATTACAGCGGCGAAGGCCGAAGAGTATGCATATACTCAGGAAAGCATTGTATCGAGCCTGAAAAGCTTGGTAAAAAGCCCAACCGAGCCTTTGAAAGCCGTTCAGCAGTTGATGGATCAAAATGCCGATATGCGCAAGCAACTCGAAGTACTGAACCACGAAAAAGCACTAAAGCTAAAAGATGAGCTTGTTACCAAAGTTGAGTTGATAAATGGTATCAATTACCTGTCGATAAGAGTAAATGCTGACGCCAACTCGGCCAAGGATATTGCTTTTGCCATGCGTGCCAAGGTCGAGAACCTGTTTTTGGTATTGGGTTCCGAAAACGATGGCAAGGCAACATTGTCGGTTTTGGTTTCGGACGAACTTGTTGCTACTCGCGGAATGAATGCCGGAACTATTGTGCGCGAACTCGCCAAAGCTATACAAGGTGGTGGCGGTGGTCAGCCAGGATTTGCAACAGCCGGGGGCAAAAACCCTGCGGGCCTCGATGAAGCATTGTTACTTGCTCGCAAGTTTTTGGTGTAGTAGTTGTTGACTTTCGTGGACATACTTTTCCTGCTGAGCATAAGATGAGCATAAGAAATAGCCGGATGCTCCAAAGCTAAATTCATTAAAAGAAATGCAAATTGTATTTTGCTTATCGGTTCTCGCTTAGCCTTACATTGCTGATTTTTTATTCCAGAATTTTCTGAATTGGTGTTGGCACAAGGTCTTTAACCACATCGGCTTGGTGTTTCAGGAATCGGGGCGCATTAAACCGGTAACCAACAAATACTTGAAAATATATCCGTGTAGCATTTGTTTGAACCGATGTATTGTTCTGATCGTGCGTCATTTGCGAAGCAGAGAATTCTGCTCCTGCATAAAACTGCTTCGAATTGTAGCCCAATCCGATCTTCTCTTGTAATTGAAACAGAGGATCCGTATAATTTGACATTACGTTCCCATCAGGAAAACGCGTCAGCAATTTAGTATGCTGAAAACCAACGCCTGGAAACAATCCAGCAGTTGCATAGAATTTAGATTTTAAAACAAAAGTATATATATAACCAAATGTGGTGAAAACATCGATATTGTTTGACTTTTGGCTTGATTTCTGGGTTGTATCATTACTTTGGTTGTCAATTTCATAATAATCGTAAACAAGGGACGGAATAAAACTCCCACAGCTTTTCAACTGTATTTCTGTTTTGCTGCTGATGGATTTTAGCGAAAAGTTTTTGTTGAATTTATACCCGGTCGAGCCTCTTAAAGCAGCCACCTTAAGGTCAGGAAGCAGCAAGTAAGGGTCTTCTCCTTTATTCCATCCTGGCTCGAAATCTGCGGTATTGTGTAGGTAGAAGCCTTTAACATAAGCAAACTGCAAATCCTGCATCCAATGCTGGGTTAGAATGGTTAAACCTAATGAGAGCGCTTTTGTCTTACCCTGCATATCATCATCATTGTTGCCGGGGATAAACTTAGGTTTAAATCCGATTCCGAATGAGATAAACCGGTAACTGAAGGATAATTTTGTCGAAACGCTTATATTAGGACGGATATCGTAATAAAAATTATTTCCTCTCTCTTCGAATAGCTCATATTCGGTATTCTCGTTGAGCTTAACACTGATTATAGTGTCAACCCTCTCGATGTAATCGGATGTTTTTTCGAAAGATGCACTTATTTCAGAAATTACCTATGAATAACTTACAATCGGTATCCCAATTATTATAGTGAGAACAGAAGCTTTAAAAGAAGGAAATCCCATGAGAAATGCCTTTAATTTCTTCAAAAGTACTTTTTTTGTTTTGTCCGATTCACTTAACTGTGTAAAAAAACATATTCCATGGTAGTTTCTGTGGTTCTTCTCAATTGAAAAAAAAACAGACTATCAAACAATGAAGATAGTCTGTTTTTCATCACAATACTTGATCACTTCCCTTTACCGAAAATTACGCCTACCGTAAAATAGACCCCAGCGTTTTTTGAATCGGGTGCCGCCTCGCCTGCTAAGGTTTGGGTGAGGCCATAAGCATAACCCAAATCTGCGGTAAGGAAAAGAATATCGACGCCTACACCACCTTGAAGGAAAAATGTACCATTTTTAAAGTCGCTCTTCAGATCATTTCCGGATTTCTTTTCTTTCGCTGTAAGAAGGAAATCATAAGCAGGACCGAAATTGACCCTGAATTTTAATTGTCCCCCATCAATAATATTATAGGCTGCAAGTGCTTTCAGCTTGATGCTTTTATAGGTTATATCTCCCGATGTTGTTATCCCGTTAGTGTTTTGATAGGCGGTAACTGAGTTTACAAAAAATGCTCCGGGCTGAAACTGGATTTTTTTCCCAAACCTTAAATCAGCACCCAATACGCCACCCACTTTGCCATCGTAGGTTACACCTGGCGGTGGATTTTTGATGGTCATAAACGACATCCCAATTTGAGGGTTAAACTGTATTTGTGCAAACAATTGCATCGAAGCAAAAACGAGTAAGGATAAAGTCAGTAATTTTCTCATACTATAATTGGTTTTGTTTTGTTCCTACTCTGTTAAGGCTTTTCGGATAGCGCCTTTGTTGGCATTTGTAAATTTATAAGTACCTGTTTAATTATTGAAAAATTACTTAAGAACAGAATCCTATTGTGCCTATTGTGGTTCGCATTTTATTGAATGACAGAACTAAATAGGGTTTGATTTTAATCCAACTTCATCTTAAAAAGCACGATTTACGAGATACTATTTGTTCCCAGGGGTGTATTCGTCAATCTTAATTCGTAAATCGTCAATCGCAAATCATAACTAAACCCCACACTATATACAAAATCCCTACCCCTCCCCTACTCATAAGGCTCATTTCCATGATTGATCCGTACACATGCATAAACTATCAGTACAACGAGAGCTAAAATTACAAGTATCAAAATCATGGTAAAAAGCCCTCCAATTTTATTATTGCTTTGAAAACATTCTCTTTCTCTTACTTTTTGCTTGATACTTCGACAAGCTCAGTACAGGGCAAAAAGCAACAAAAAATCAAGGCTTTATAAAAATACTTGCGTTTCTAAGCCGAAGGTATCTTCCCGCAA
>CAIRHD010000155.1 GCA_903878265.1 uncultured Bacteroidales bacterium
GCCCGAACCGATAACAGGCGGTATATTTTATTGCCTGGTTTGTGCTAAAAAGAACTTTTTTTACTACTAAAAATAACTTGTACTACCTTGCCAATGAATTACTTCTAAAACCGGCAACAAAACATACCACCGGACCGTTATAAGCCATCTTGACAAAAGGTCAACAAACAAATTAAAATGACTGACAATAAAGAAACAAATTTGGAATATACCATTACAAATTCGTATAAAGACGATTTGATTTCTTACATTGCATCCCACCAAGAGGATTTTCCTGAACTTATTAAACTATCCATTTCAGACAAACAACCTTATTCGTGGCGTGCCGCTTGGTTATTATGGAGTTGTATGGACAAAAATGACAAACGAATACGCAGACATATAAAAAAGATTATTGACATGTTACCTAACAGACAAGACAGCCAACAGCGTGAATTGTTAATGGTTTTGCAACTTATGGAATTAGACACTAAGTACGAAGGATGGCTATTTAACAGTTGCACAAAAATTTGGGGAAACATAAATAAAAATCCTTCGCTTCGTTTTCATGCATTCAAAATAATGGTCGCTATTTCAAAAAAGTATCCAGACCTTTCAAACGAAATAAAATTATTGACAGACACTTATTACACTGACGGTCTAACAGTCAATGTAAAGAAATCAATTTTTAAACTATTGATAAATGACAAAAAATAATACGGCTTATAACACAGGTTTTGCTTCAGGCGGGGTGACGTGTAAACTTGAAGCTTTGTGCTGCTATTCAAGTTCAGTGCTGGTTGACAGTTTTGTGCTCCGAAATCCGCCACTGCGCCAAGCGCCAAACCGTTATTCCCGCACTTGCCATAGCGTCGTCCGCCGCCGTAGGCAAGTTTTAAATAGGCAAAACTGACAGACTATTAACAAAATAAAGTTTAACTTAGTTACTTATTCACAAACATTAAAATAGAAAGTGGAGTCCAGCGACCACATATAAAAACGGGGCGTCAACGAAAAGCCAAACGAGTAGTACTTTAAAATTTTTAACTAATGAAAAAATTAAAATGGACACAAGGATTTCTAGGGTTTTTAGGGTTTATGGGAATCCCCGCAATTACTAATGGTGACTGGATACAAGCATTATGGTTTTTATGGTTTTTGTGGTTTATTTATTTTATTCCGGGCAAAAAAAAGGAATCATAGCCTTTGCATTATAAAACCAGCACATAACAGCAGATTTGCAATAGGCGGGGTTTCATGCTCCGCAGACAGTTTTTTGGTAGCCGAAAGTGCCGTTCTTCGAATGAACATTTGTGCTGAAAAGCCCGCCCATTGCAAATCTGCAAAACGTTGAAAGAAATCTAAGAATTGTAAACATTAGCATAAGGATAAGTTATATGGATAAGTGAATATGGAAAAAATCTGGGTTAAAAGACAAATCCCCTCAATTATTTCTATATTGGTAGGAATTCTTTCAATTAGTATTCTTATTTTGTACTTTCATGTTCCAAAAAAACTTATAATTGGATGGGGCATACTTTCATGGATTTTGGGTGTTGCAGTTATTAAAGTCCCAATTTACCAACTTTTAATTGTGCGATTTCTGCACCCAAAACTATCAAACAAGTGGTTAGGAATTTTTAATGGATTGGTTTCTTCAATGGCAGAGTTGGGTTCAGCATTTATCTTTTTTTATTTTGTATTACCTGAAAATTTGACTTTGCCACAGATTATTGGATTTGGTCTGGCAGCAGGTGCAGTTGAATCAATTATACTTCCTTTTATGGGTAATCCCCTTTCTGGAACTCCTGTAATGGAATACACTGAGAATTTATCTAAAAAATCCCTATCTGACAACCGTTTAAATTGGATGGGATTATTTGAAAGAATAATTGCATACTTTATTCACATTTTCAGCAGAGGATTGGTCTATATTAGCAAGGTTACAGGTAACCTTTTGCCCGTAATTATAGCTGTAATAGCATTTGCTTTTGCTGACGGTAAGGGATATTATGACCTTCTTGAGAAAAGAGATTTTGCAGATATTAAGATACTGGGAAAGTTTTACTTTTTTCTAATGATAATTGCATCAATACTTACATTGAGTTTTGTGTTTAGTTATCGAACTCTAATTCAATGACAAAGGATAAGACTACTAATTAAACACATGGCGGTAACAAAGGCTATATGCAATAAAGGTTTAATTGGCAATTCAAGCATTCTGACCCGTCAAACTTCAATGTTGGTGCTCAGGAAAGTAGCCCGCAATCCCTTACTGCATATAGCCTCATCCGTTAGGTGCTAGTGTAAGACAGCGGACAGATAATCAAATAGTTGTCAAAATAAAAGAAAATTTATGAAGGAACAAAAATGGGGGTTTTTACGAGAAACTGCTGAAAAAGCTAAAAAAGCTGGCAAAGATAAAGCGACAGATCTGCATAGGACTGGATTAGAAGATTATTTAAAAGTAATCTTTCCAAATACAAAGGACTGGATACACGACAAAGCATTAGGTGAGGTAAATGGTAAAAGGTACAAAATGCGTCCCGATTATAGGAGTGAAGAATTAAAACTTATAATCGAATTTGATGGACTACAACATTATACGAAACCAGACATTATTGAAAAAGACATAAAAAACGATGAACTATACAAAAGCTTTGGATACAATGTTGTGCGGATTCCGTATTTTATACAGTTGACTGATAAAGCAGTTAAAACTTTATTTGACATAGACGTATCAGAAGAATTATTTGATGAATCAATACCTTCATTAAGTACTAAAGGTGAACATTCACCTGCATATTTATGTCCTGCAGGCGTAAAACGAATGGCAGAAGAATTTAAAAAGTTCCCAGAACAATATAAAACGAATAGAGATTTTCTAAAAGAACAAAATGACCCTTTTAGAAGTGGAGTGGAATTTTTAGAAAAGGAGTACAATAGCAATAACTCCAGCACCTAATCGAGTAGACGGCCCCGCCAGCAAATACTGACGGGGTGCGCCTCTCACACCACTGTACGTACGGTTCTCATATACAGCGGTTCATTACGATGCGGGGCAACAGGGCACACTCAAACGCTATAGCAAATGCGGGTATGCGTGTTCATTGAAACATTTGAAATCTTTATATACATTTGTGCTAGCAGACAGTTGAGCAGCAATCTATTCCCGCACTTGCCATAGCGTCGTCCGCCGCCGTAGGCAAGTTTTAAATAGGCAAA
>CAIRHD010000156.1 GCA_903878265.1 uncultured Bacteroidales bacterium
GCCAGGTAATGAAAAAGACTATGCCTAAAGCAGGAATATCGGCAATAAACCGGATATTTCCGATTTTAGGTGCGCTTATCCACGCATTGTATGCTTCACGAATGTTGGAATCAATGTCGGCCAATGCAATTCCAGACCGGATCTGCTGTGTTGCAAGCGCAAAACCCTTAGATGCACTTAAATAGTCGATTGTTAAAAAATCGGGGATATAAATATGAAGCCCGTTCAGCAGTCCAGTAAAATAACCCGACCACGAAATAGCCACAGCGATATTGCCAATGGCATATTCCATTATCAAATCCCACCCGATTATCCATGCAATCAGTTCGCCAAAACTGGCATAAGCATACGTGTAGGCGCTTCCGCTAATAGGAATGGCCGACGCGAATTCAGCGTAACACATAGCCGACAAACCACAGGCAATTGCTGTGAACACGAATAGCAACGAAACTGCCGGACCTCCGCTGGCAGCAGCATTTCCAATGGTACTGAAAATTCCGGCACCTATAATGGCTGCAATTCCCATGGCGGTTAAATCGCGCACACCAAGCCTGCGCTTCATCAAATCAGGATTACTCTCATCGGCATGATGAAGGATCATCTCAATAGATTTTTTCCTGAAAAGGTTTTGCATAAAATATATTTTCCGGTGTAAATGTAATTAAAAGTTGCAAAGCACTGCTAATCGAAAGATTTTTATGGCCGATTATATTTAGTGGAAGCCAAGAACTTACCAATCTTCACAAATTAGAATGAAATTGAAGTTGAAAAATCAAAAAGCCTGGAAGGCAATTCGCCTGCCAGGCTTTTTGGGTTAAACCTTATTAAATCAGCATTATATAAATTGCCTACAGTTTTAAATTTCTGAACAAATGGAAATCGGAAAGTTTAGAATTTTACGCCAACCTTTGCAAAGTACAATGCGCCGCTAAATCCCATTTGTACACTATCCCATATTCCTCCCGATTCGGTTAGGGCAGGGTCGTGCTTGTCGGGATAGGTGTTCATGATATTAACACCGCCAACAGTGAAAGTAAATTTTTTCAGATTATACCCAAGTGATAAATCTACTGTAATTTTAGGCAAGTAGGTGTCCAACTCGCCAGCATCAACAATTTCGTCCCCGTTATCGTTCCAATTAATAAGTTCGACTTTACCAAATCGTGTAAGTTTTACATTGGCAAAGAAATCTCCTTTGGAATAATCAAACCCAAAATTGAATTTGCTTTTTGGCGCTGAAGCAAGTAAAAAATACTTTTCACGAATTCCGAAATAGGTACTTTCTTTCCCATGCAATTTCTGGTTGGTATAAATTTTATCGATAACCATATTATTAAAATTGCTTGCAAACGAAAACCTCAAGTTCTGATGAGCCGAAAGCAGAACAGAATAAGAAAGGATGGCATCTACGCCTTTAGATGTAGTGTTTACGGCATTTGTAAAAAACTGGGCGGCACCAATGTTCAGTTTTGTAAGGTCTGCGCCAATCACATCATCATCGCTATAAAATGAACCAGTAAGCACTATACGGTCTTTTATGTTCACATAATATGCATCCACAGTTAAAGTCAATGCCTTTATTTTTGCCGTAAAACCC
>CAIRHD010000157.1 GCA_903878265.1 uncultured Bacteroidales bacterium
CACGCTGTATGATTATTGGCGATACCAAAGAAGTAATAAACAAGCATTACACCAAAGAAGATATGAACATGAAGCTTCAGGCACTAAATAAATTTAGCCAGGCTATGAAAGCCAAAAGCAGCGAAACGGCTAAAACCTAACTTATAATGTTAATGCTTTATCGCTTAAAAATTCCTTCTCCATCTTGTTTTGGCTGTTCGGGAAAACAACAACATAATCTTTTTCATCTTCAAAAAAAATGTAACTGCTAACAGTTAGTGGACATTTTCGTTTCAAATCCCCATTAAGATATAGAACATCCCCTATCCTAAATCTCAGGTGGGGTTTTTGGGATTCTCGTTGTAATTCTTGTAAATCTTCCATTCAGGCTATACAGTTTATTATTTTTTAAACATATCGGTTATTTATCAGCATTTCAGCACTTTACATTGTGTTTTTAGGCTCTTAAAGGGGGGTATATGGGATAAATCAGCCCTTTATCTGGACTTTAACCCCGAACACGCCCTATCCGTGAAAGGGCTAAAAAAGGGACAATTTGTAGGATATATGATAGGATTGCCCCAAATTTTCCGCTATTGTCGGGCATCAACTTACAAGGTCAGCAACCTTTTACGCCCTCGCTAAAGCTAACGCAACCAAAAGAGCAACCAAAGGTTAATATAATACCCGGTTACTCTTTTGGATTACTCAAACTATTAGTAACGCTGCTGCATGTGGGGCAGCGCATTTAAGGCAGCCCAATCCACGCCGTCCTCACCAATGGCGGAATTGTTTGGCGCAACGGTTGTGTTACCAGGTGCAGCGGCTGCAACCGCATTGCTAACTCCTTTACGAGTGTAGTTGCGTTCAATGTGTTCGATTATCTTTCCTGCAACATCTATTCCCGTTATCTCTTGTATTTGCATACCAAAGGCAGCGTTAATTTCGATAATGAATGAATTTCCGTTTGCATCTTTTATCAAATCAACGCCTGCAACTTCCAAGTTAATTTACTTTGCGGCTTTGATGCAGAGTTGCTTGTCAGCTTCGCTTAGTTCAATCTTGCTTCCAGTACCGCCCCGGCTTACGTTTGCCCTAAAGTCGCCCTTCTTACCAGTGCGAAGCATCGCTGCAATAACAGTATCACCGCAAACGATTGCCCGAATGTCTTGAGCCTTGCTATCTACAAAGGATTGCAGCAGCGTTTCAACCTGGTTATGATACAGAGCTTCCAATGTGGAGTTTGTTTGTTCCACGTCCTTCAGGATCATTACTCCTAATCCTAACGATCCCTTAACCGTTTTGGCTATGGCTGGAAGATTCCCGATTTTTTCAATAAGGAACTTTATATGTTTGGGACTTTTCGCAAAAATGGTTTTCGGTGTGCGTATCCCGGCAATACTCAATTTTTGATGTGTTTCAAATTTGTTTGAAGCTGCACGAATACCAGATGCTGTTTGTGTCGAAAATATCCCTAAATTTTGGTTGAAGTGCCTCACGATTGGCACGCCAAAATTAACGCCTCCATGAATACGTGGGATAATGGCATCAATCTCTTTGGCTTTCAGGCGTTCGGCATATTCGCCCTCACCAGTGTAAACCCGATCATAACCGGATTCACTTTCACTAACAAGCAAATATAAGCTGTTAGGGTCTTTAATCATGGGATTGTGTCCGCGCCTTATGGCAGCATCGAAAAACAATTTTGTTGCTTCGCTCTTTGGCGAAGTGCTAAGAATGAGAATGTTTAATTGTGGCATTGTTTTTAGTTTTTTGAAGGTTTGATTTATAGTTTGATTCAAAGGTAATTAGAGGGTGGTATTTGCGAAAGGACAAATTTTAAGGGGGGTTTTTCCCTGTTAGAAAATCGTTAAAATCCTTAAAACCGGGGTACAGGATTTGCGCCTGGTTCACCGTGTTGGGGTGCAGCTTGCTTATTTGTTCGGCTGCTCTTTGCCCGGATTGGCTTTTCTGATCATTATCCAGGAATAAGTTTATTTTCGCATAACGTGGCAGTACTGGTATAACTTCTTTCAAATGGCTAAGGGAGTTTAGCACGATCGTAGTGTGTTTCAATTTCGTTGTATTGAAGTATTGCAAACATGCCAGAAAATCAAACCAACCTTCAAACAAGTTTAGCGTATCACTGTCAGAAAAATGCAAAGTGGAATGACAATCAGGGCTTGTTTTCAGTTTGGAATACTTGTTTCTTAAATCAAATCCGCCTTTGTCATTTTTGAAGGCTATCGAAAAATATTTTTTATTGTTTGCCGTATAGTAAACTTCTTGAGCGTATAGCCGGGCAATATAAAGGGATATTTTCCGACTGCTCAAATATTCGACCAGGGCTTTATTTTGGATTTGTTGAAAATGTTTTAGATCAATCCCGGATACGCTTTCAATCGGATCGGTTTTTGCCTGTAAAAAAGAAAAAGAGGGGTCTGGCTCGTGCTTCGATAATTTTTCTAAAGCTCCAGGCGTATCGGTTTTATACATCAGCTTCACCAGGTCTAATAAATCACCTTTTTCACCAGTGCCAAAATCAGCCCACCTGTTTTTTTTCGGGTCAATGCTGAAGCTTGCTGTTTTTTCGTTTCGGTATGGTGAGCAGCACCAGTAATAAGAGCCTTTTTGAGTGGTTTCAACGCCGTTACTTTGCAGAAACTGCACTATATCAATATCTTTGGTATCCTTACAAGTCATTTCTTTCTTTTTTACGGGCAATACATCGGTAAATCACTAATTATTAAGCCTTTAGATACTTTTTAACCTCTGTTTTTTTTCAACACACTTAAACGCCTGTATATCAATTATTTAAGTGTGTTGTGTTGAAGGTGCGTATATATATAACACATTCCCAAATCAATTCATTCCGTCAACACACTTATAACACTGTTATTCAATTATTTAAGTGTGTTGTGTTGGTTTTGTGTTGTTATATATGTTTAACACAATCTATTTTAAGGAAGCGTAAGTTTCATTTTTTCGGGAGTACCGCTATTTTTTAGTAAATTTTGTTGGAGGTAATAATGTACAAGGTCTCTGCATTGAATATCTGAAAACTCATACCTGGTACTTGCTTTTTTGAATGTTATTTTAATAAGTGGCTGTAAGCTTCGCAGCGAATGAACCAAACCGGGTTTGTCAGGTGAGTAAATAATGGATAGAGTATTTTTGTGGATTTGGTGGTCAAGTTTATACGGATCAATTTTCCCGGCTTCCCTCTCATCGGTTGACAATACCGGAAATTCGTTTGCATCCAGTGTATAATTGAACGGTATAAAGCTTTTGCGCCTTCCATAACCTTCTAAAGTCCGATAACTGTCATCCATCTTATTCCGGTTAATCGAAATAATAAATTCCGCTTTATTGGTCAATTCTGTACCTAAATGTCCTCTGGCTTTTTCATCGTTAGGATTTTGATGTAAAATTGTGATAATGTGAATACGCCTTTCTTCCGTCCAGGTCATCAACTTGTTAATCATTATGAAGCTTTGCCCGGTGTCGTTAAAATCATTAATCAAATCCCGGACACCATCAATAATAGCAGCACCTAAATTTTGAGTATTGTAGATAATATATTCGATCAAGTCGCACCGATCGGAAGCCGATAAACCTCTTAGGCAGTAGTATTCAAAATTTTTAGCCTCTTTGTCTATTGGCAAACCTGCCATTTTATAAATCCTGTTCTGGATTGTCCGGGCATCCTCTGTACCCTGTTCAGTGTCGAAGTAGATAACTTTCCGTTTATCTTCAGGTAAAAAGCCACGAAAAAACACAAATTGCTTAAACGTTAATAGCGAAGCAGTCAAAGCCGAAGTAAAATAAGTTTTACCTGCTTTGCCCTTTGCCTGTACTAACAAAATATTGCCGAGAGTTCCAATTTTAAAAACCTTCCCTTTCTGCTCAACTTCAATACATACAGGGGTTTCCTGTAAAGGATCAGTAACTTTAAATCGTGTTTTTTCCCTGTACTGATTGAATGTATCTATTTGCTTTTCAGTATAATTTTGTACTTTTGCATCCATGTTTTTAGCAGCTCATTGTTAGTGTGGTTTCTTCGCTTAAAATCATAAAAACCCGGACTGCTCATCCGGGTTTTTAGTTTATTTCTCAGTATCTTCAGCTTTGTATTTTGTTAAAAAAAATTCAATATCAGACAAGTGGTCAAACAACAATTCAAAATTTTCGAGATTGGACATTGGTAACTCAAAGTCCTCTTCAGTATTTTGCTTTAACCAGGTCATAAAAAATGCAGTTAGTGAATTTTTTATTCGGTAAATGGGCGCATCCCTTACAGACGCCAGTAAAATTTCAAAGGCTTCTTCTTTTGCCGATTCGGTGGCTACTATTCTTAATTTGGGGGTCATTGTGTGGCTGTTTAATGGTTATTTTTTCTAAAAAAATTGATTATCCTCTTAAAGTCAAACGGATTCCATTCCATCCAGTTCCGGCGGTCGCTGCTTGTGAAAGTTTGCCATCCTTTTCCATCTGGCTCGCTTTCTTCAAGCTTATGATAAAGATTACTATCGTAATCAAAAAAAGAAATCCTTCGTGCTTTAGTCATTGTTTACTTTATGAATATAGGTAATGCAGTTGATTTTAAAATGTGTGTGAGCCGTGGTGTTGTAAATCTTGAGCCTTCGCAAATCGCATAAACTTCATGTAAAGTTTTAAGGTCATTTTCTCGCCTTCGAGAATAGCTTCAACATAACCACAACAGTTTACTTCCGTTTGCCTTATTCCATCTCTCAAAGAAATAAGTTTATCAATCGTTTTCCATTTGGCGGCCTTTTCCAGTTCCATAAATTCAACCGCTTGTTTTAAATAGCAGTATGGGAAGAAATCCCAATAATGAACCAAATCATTATGTTCTAAAATGAGATATTTGCCACGCCAGAATATTTTGCACTCACTTAAATTGGTAGTACGTTCAATTTCGATTTCCTTTTCGGGAGGTATTCGGTAACGCTGATTTTCAACATCCCAATTTCTTTTAGATGCAATGTATTTCATTGTTTCTGTTGGGTCTTCTTTTTCGACTTCGATTTGAAAATATTCCATATCATTCATTTTAAATGGTTAGGTGTGAGATTGGTTATTATTCCGGGGTTCAATCCTTTTGGCAATTAGGATTTTTGTAAATACTGATTGATTGAAGCTTCAGTAATTAAGCCGTCAACTGTGGTTTTTAGCATACCTTTGGCAACAAGCTTTTTTATAGTTGCATGTGCTTTGCCAAGTCTTTTCCTCACTTCGTTAACAGTATAAAGCCTATCGGCAGTAGCTGCTTTTGCTTTTTCGGTGGCTGTCTCTTCGTTAAGCTCCACTAAAGCAGCTTTGAGCGCCATTTTTAGTTCTGTCATGTCAGTAATTACCATTTGCATAATAAAAGTTATTAAGGGTTAAATAATTTGTATTTTTGTCTGCCAACTGTTTAAATTAACAGTCCACAAATATAAACCATAATTTACATTTGTGGACTTCTAAAGTCTACTTTTATTTACCAACACATAAGCAATTGAATTACAATAAGATAAATGAGTTATTAACAATTAGAGGCATGTCAAAACCGCAATTGGCGGAAAAAATTGACATGTCAAAGGCAGGAATTTATCTTGCACTTGATAAAAAAAGGCTTTCAGTTGATACTTTAGAAAAGATTGCTGAAGCTTTGGAAGTGCCAGTAAATGTTTTTTTTGGCGAAGAAGATTCTGAATCTTCAAAAAAGCTTAATGATGAAATCAAAAGCCTAAAACAAAAAAATTACATTATAGAAACTATTGCACGGGATATGCAAAGAATCTTATTGGACAAGATACTTTTGGATATTAAGATGCTTGAAAAGACTACTAAAGAAACACCTGAAGAGAAAGAAATTAGGGAGTCTAATTTTGAAAATTTGTTAAGTGCCGCCGTGGAGGCAATTTTAAACTTTTATAAAAAACCGGAAACTTTATCCGCTTACAGGGAAAAGTTATTTAAAAGTAGAAGTAATATTGAATATTGAATTTAAATAGAACAACAAAATGTTTACCCAAAGCAGCCAAAAGGCTTGAAAAACCTCAAAACCTTTGTTTCCAATTTATATACAGCTATTACCATACAATAATAAAATATGAAATCAGACGAAATAAAGGATTTATTTGCTCAATTTGAAGCTGCTGCCTCAGAGCTGGAAGGCATTGAATGTTGGAGTGCCAGGGAACTACAGAATTTACTAGGTTACAGCAAGTGGGAAAACTTTGAAAAAGTGATTCAAAAAGCAAAAGATTCCTGTAAAAATGCAGGGGAAGTAGTGGCCTATCATTTTCCCGACATCAGGAAAACGATACCCATGCCAAAAGGTGCTGAAAAAGAAATAGATGACACCCTTTTGACAAGATACGCTTGCTATTTAATCGCTCAAAATGGGGATAGCCGTAAAGAGGAAATTTCTTTTGCCCAAAACTATTTTGCAGTACAAACCCGCCGTGCCGAATTAGTCGAACAGCGCATTTTAGAATTTGAGCGCATAAAAGCCCGTGAAAAACTAAGCCAAACCGAAAAACAACTTTCGGGTATTTTATACGAACGTGGAGTAGATAGCCAGGGCTTTGCATTGATTAGGAGCAAAGGCGACCAGGCACTATTTAGGCTAAATACCCAGATGCTTAAACGTAAAATGGGTGTGCCTGATAGCCGTCCGGTAGCTGATTTTCTGCCTACCATCAGCATCAAAGCAAAGGATTTAGCAGCCGAAATGACCGGGTTGAATGTGCAAACCAAAGATTTGAAAGGCCAGTTAAAAATAGAAAAAGAACATATCGACAATAACCTTGCAGTGAGGAACATGCTAACCCAAAGAGGAATAGTACCCGAAAACCTTCCACCGGCTGAAGATGTAAAGAAACTGCAACGGAAACTTGAAGGCGATGAAAAGAAGCTATTGAAAGGCAACAAAAAAAAGCCATAAAAATACATTAGGCCAATAAATGTTTACCCAAAGCAGCCAAAAGGCTTGATAACACTGGAAAACTTTGATTCCGCTCGAAACCTCAAAAAAGCCCCCTTAAAGGAGGCTTTTTCATTTTAAGATTGTATTACTATTCCGTTTTCTTATAAACTATAGCTACCACCGTTTTATCATCCCCTCCCATATTGATGGTCATGCCGTAAGGGCGGTCAGCATCTATTTCAATTTGGTTTAAACCAGCTTTTCCGGTTAACTGTTCCCAAATAGTAACGGCCATGTGAACACCGGTTCCTCCGGTTGGATGTCCCCAGCCGATAAGGCCTCCGGTAGTATTCATTGGGATTTTTCCATCGCGGGCTGTATTTCCGGCTGCTACAAAAGCTGCACCTTCGCCGTGTGCTGCAAATCCAAGGGCTTCGACTCCTAAAATCCCGGCAATTGTAAAGCAATCGTGAAGTTCCACTGTTGCTAATTGTTCAATGGTAATTCCAGCAGCCGCGAGAGCTTGCCTGCCAGCTTCACGAATGGTGGTCAGAACGGTACGTTGGGGTGGATCTTCGGTAATATCATCCACAGCATGACCAAAACCAACTATTTCGACAGCATCGGCAAAAGCAATTCCGGCTCGCTTAAGTCCTTCTTCACTAAACACTCCTATTCCAGAAGCTCCATCACTGACCTTGGAGCAATCAAAAACGTTGAGATGCTCGGTAAAGGATTTGGGATTTGGTTCTGTAAGTGCAAGTGCTTCAAGATCGGAAACAGTATTGTGATGCTCCTGCGCTGTCAGGCATAAACGGGCGTTTTCAATAGCATTCCGGAACCAGCGAGCCATTCCCAAGCGGGCTTGTTCACGGCCAAATTCTGAATAATAAGCCCCTGCCCTATCGCTAAACTGGCCCGGGAAAAAGTAAGCATGACCAGCCTTACGTTTACTGAACCATCCTGCTCCGGCAAGAATATCGGCACCATAAATGGCTTTAACTGTATTCTGAACTTCTACGCCAAGACAAAGAACCGTATCTGCTGTTCCGGCTAAAACCGATTTGATTCCTGTCATCAATGCCAGCCCACCTGATGCACAAGCACCTTCGACGCTGATAGAAGGCTTAAAACGCAAACCTTTGTCAACCATTGGCATAAAAGCACCCAAATGCGCCTGTTTGTTGAATCGTGAGGACATAAAATTGCCTACAACACTTTCGTCAATATTTTGAGCACCACCAACCTGGGCTATTACACCTTGACCAGCTTCTTTCATGTAGTGTTCCAATCCTGGACGTTGGACACGCGGGTTAAACTCCTTGCGGCCGGTACCAAGGGAAATGGTATTGTAGCCGGCAGCCATATATATTTTTCGCGATAATTTATTCATTTTTCGAATGATTTTATCAGGTTATAAATAATCGTTTATCGGACCGTAAGCATGGAAAAAGCCTGTCAGCAATACCGTGTTTACATCGCTTTCGCTTTGGGCAACCCCATCACTGACAAGCTTACGGGCGATTGAACCCGAGTTAAGTGCGTAAGTTACTGCAAGAGCCGTTCCTTTTGTGGTGGATACTTGCAAAGCTTTAAATGCAGGTTTCAATATGGTAGTTTTTTCCACCACCTTTACCAAGGCTTTCCAAGGTAATATTTCGGATGGTATGCTACCAAGCCATTGATCGGCTGCATCACGGAAAGTGGCAATATCAACATAGTTACCAGTCAATGGATCAATAACTGAAACGGGCTTTCCTTTTTCGTATTTAAGGAAACCATCTTTCTGGCTTCCATCACTAAATTGACCACCTTTTACGCCGCTAAGCACTAACTCATCGAGAAGGCTATTGTGCAGTTTTTCGCCTTGCATGTGTGGCTGCATCACGCGAAGTATGAATTGTACCACATCCAGACCAACATAATCTATCAATTGGAATATCCCCATTGGCCTTGAAAGGAAATCGCGCGTAACCCGATCGATACAGTAAATTGCTTCATACAGAGGCATGTTCGGCACCAGTTTCTCTGCCTCTGAAATCCCGAAAAGGGCATCGCGCATAAAGTGTCCATTACCAATAAAACCTGCAATATCGTTAGAAGGAACAACAGTTTTGCGGAGGTTTGAAGCGTATTTCCGTGCAAATTCCACCATCTCAACTGGATTTTCGCGAATGGTAATCAATTCGACCAATTTTTGTATTGCAGGAGGATTATAGAAGTGAAACCCAAGAATCCTACCTTCCAAATTGGCATTTTTGTTCAATCCACCGATTGGCACCGAAGAAGTATTTGTAAAAAACCAGGGTTTGGAGGTACTGTTTTCGTTAATCAAGCGGAACAACTTTTCCTTTAGTGCCTGATTTTCGCTAACTGCTTCAAAAATAATTGCTGAGTCGTAGGCTGCTTCGATGCGTGTTGTTGTGCGAACTACACTCATCACATCAAGAACATAAGCATCAATAATATCACTGTTCTCAATCAGCGCGGCTTTATCGGCATAAACTTTACGTAAAGCAACAACCTTTTTTTCTGCAGCTTTCAGCACCTGCGAACGCAGATATTTAAGTAAACCAGAGAGCCCTTCATCGGAAGTATCAATAGCGTTTAAAACGAAGGATTTTCCTTTATTTTCAGGCTTCAGCATCTGATCGGCCATTTCGATAGCTGTAAGAAGCAATATTCCACTGCCCATTTTTCCGGCAGCTCCGAGTACTGAGACTTTTTGAATTCGTTGTGTGTATTCCATTTTTTAAGGGGTTGGGGTTTTGGGGTTGGGGATTGGTGGGGGTAAGGAGATGGTTTTGGGGATAAAAAAAAGAGGGGAGATGTGGAGATGGGAGAAAAGGAGAAAGGGAGAAGGGAGACAAGGAGAAGGGAGACAAGGAGATTTTAAAAACTCGGATTGCCACTTATTTGAACTTTTTACTACAATTTTCTATTAACTATTTCCTGCTAACCAATTTCTATTAACTATTTTCCATTAACCATTAACTAAACTACCACTGCGGCTTACGTTTCTCCAGAAAAGCCTTCATTCCTTCGGTACCTTGTTTGCCAAAAAGCTGTCCGAAAGATTGGGCTTCCAATTGGCTGCCTTGTGCTAAAGAAACCTGATAACCTTGCCGGGTAACGAATTTTACCAATTTAACCGCATCGGGGCCTTTGGATGCAATAACCGCAGCTATGCGAAATACTTCTTCCATAAGTAGCTCAGGTTCGGTCACTTTTTGGACCAAGCCAATCCGCAATGCATCGGCTGCTGTAAGCATTTCGCCGGTTGTGAGCATAAACAATGCATCGCCCATGCCAACAAGCCTCGGCAGGCGTTGTGTACCTGCATAACCGGGAATAAGCCCAAGGTTAACTTCAGGTTGGCCAAATTTGGCATTGCTCGAAGCTATACGGAAATCACACGCCAAGGCTAGTTCGAGGCCACCTCCGAGTGCAAAACCATTGATTGCAGCAATTACAGGCACAGCAGTGGTTGAAATACTACGAAATGTTGCTTGCCCGCGAATGGAAAAAGCCTCTGCTTCCTCGGATGATTTATTGACCATTTCGGCAATATCGGCTCCGGCAACAAACGCTTTACCAATTCCGGTAATAACAATAGCCGATAAGCTGGAATCGTTTGCATCGTTTGCAATCAAGTAATCCATTTCATTGAAAAATGCAGTATTTAAAGCATTTAAGCTTTCGGGGCGGTTGATGGTAACAAGCAGCAAACTGCCGCGGCGTTCGGGTTGAAGTACTTTATATTCCATAAATTCCTGTTTACAAAATGTTTTTGGGGTTAAAAATTATGCAGAAACAAATATAGATATATTTCGATATCAGGAACAAAAAATTGATTAAAAAAAGATTTTTATAGTAGTGTCGGGGCGACTTTTTCGTCACCCCGACACTGATTGCTCTTATCTATTTCGGTTATCGCATATTTTTCAGGTACTTTTTATTGACGGGGTGACTGGAAAAAGTCGCCCCGTCAATAGGGGGAAATAGACAAATCCCACATAGCCTAACCATATACTGATAACGCAACAATGACAGGCTTTCACATGGCGTTGAAATCAGATAGTGTTTGTTTCGGCAAACTTTTCTGCATTACCACTAAACGCTATACTACATTTTGCACAATTAATGAAACAAAACAGTTTTTCGCCTCGCGGTTAGTCAGTAAAATATGTATTTACTTTTTCTTTTGCTTTTTCTGTATGTTCCTTTTTAATTGACAAAGCGACTAAGATTATTGCACCTGCTAAAACCGCAATATCATCTGAATAACCAATAACAGGTAGAAAATCAGGTATCGCATCTATCGGTGAAATTAAATATCCAAGTGCTCCAATAATAACACCTTTAGCCCACTTTGGTGTATCATCATCAAGAAAACAATAATATAAAACAAAAGCTTTTTCAATGATTTCTTTAGCAATTTCCTTTGCTTTCGTTCTAACTTTATTAATTTTTTCCCAAAATTTTTCTTCGCTGTAACTATCAGCATGATTTTTAGATGTGTTCATTTGTTTAAAATTTAAGTGTTAGTACTAATTATTTATTTTCAATCTATTACTTTACCTCCTTGATCATAACTCACCTTAAAGCAAAAATCTCTCTTTTTGAATTCGTACAAAAAGTTATATAAATACAATTCTGTCCAAACGTAAATTTAATCATTCTCTCTTGTATAGTTCACGTCAAACTTGCACAACTTCAATAGGGGGGTTATCGCCCTTGCTGCTCCTCCCTTTGCGCATGGCAAGCATAGAGTTGTAATGTTGTATGCGCTGATTTAGTTCGTTAACGAAGGTAGTGTACGCGGTTTCGCCGTTAATAAGCATTAGGGCGTTGATGCGTTTCACCATACGGTTATACACAACATCCATAGCAAGGCGTGTTGCCCGCAGGTTTACTTGCGTTTTGCCGGCACTTTCGCTGTAACGGGTTTGCAACAGGGTGTTGAAAGCCGTGTTTTGGTTGCGTAGTTCGTTGGCCCATTCGGCTATGCCTGTAAGCGCAAGGTCGGCTGCAAAGTTGCCGGTTAGGTTGTCGAGCAGGTGGCCAAGGGTAGCGGTTTCCTGGTCGTAAGGCAACTCGGCCACCGAATTGAAATTATCCATTACCACTCTAAGGCGCATGCCCGCTTGTTTTACATCGTCGCGGAAATGGTTGCTGGCAGTTTTCACCATGCCATACATGCCACGATAGGTTTCGTCGCGCTTGTAGTCGGCATCGGCCAAGTCCTTGGTATAGGAGCTTGCGCGGATAAGTTTGAGTGCTTCGTTTTCGCTTTCAAAAAGCGGAAGGTAAGCCGTAAAATCCTGTACAATACCGAGTGCGGCAGGTGTGTGAGTTTGCACCAATCCGGTAAATTCAGTATCGAACTGAAAGTGTTCTTCGTTGCGAAGGTTTGAGGTTTTGAGGTGTTCGATTTCCATAGTATTGATTTTTTATATGCTGAATTTCTGATTTTCCCCTTTTGAATATCAATTGTAAAATTACACTTATTTATGATACTTATACATTTTCAAAAATATAATTATGGAAAGCGATTAACCGCAATCGAAAATATATGGGGATTAGGTTTGCCCCTTTGATGCACCGGAGCAAATGTGACAGCAGTTGCGGGGAGGTTTGCTCCTTTGATGCAAATGTGCCAGCAGTTGCGGGGAGGTTTGCTCCTTTGACGCAAATGTGCCAACAGTTGCGGAGTGGTTTGCACCTTTGATGCAAATGTGCCAGCGGTTGTGGAGGGGTTTGCTCCTTTGATGCAAATGTGCCAGCGGTTACGGAGAGGCTTGCACCTCGGATGCAAATGTAAAAGGGAGGGGAGGGCAGGTTTGTAAACAAAATTGATGGGGTGACTGGAAAAAGTCGCCCCGTCAATTAAAGGAATAGAAGTAAATCCAGGTCAGTTTTGGGAGGTAGCACTGTTATAAAACTGTCAAATAAGTGCTCAATAAATCGTAGGGCAAGAATTTGAGTTTTTGGCTTTGCAGATCCAACTCTACCCTCATTGATTCCAATGGAATAACCCCAAGCAAAGGCTGTGTGTCGTCAGGCAGTTCGATACATTCACAGATGGTTTCGCGCTCCATTAACCTCACTTTTACATTTTGGTATATTTTTCGTTCGCTTATTCCAGTGGCCGTTGATACGGCGACCGTTTTCATAAATTTAAGACCCAATTGCGCAATACATCGCGCCGGTAAAGCCAATGTTGTAGCACCGGTATCTATTAGCACATCTTCAATGGAACAACTTCGGATTTTATCCTTGGAAATCACATTTTCCTCCGAAAGTATTTCGTCGATATTGTTGATAATTACCAACTTTGTATGCATTTTACCCATTGTTTCGGTTGTTTTAATTAACACAAATATACAATATTTTTTGCTACTATACTTATAATTTTTAAAATCCAGAATGAAGGCTAATGCATGGCAAATTAAACTTTAATAAAGCCCTTTCACCCTCGGCTTACCAGCTATAAAATCTTTGAGGTAAAAAGGCTCGCAGTAAGCCAAATCGGCAAAATTATTATTGATAAATTCCATTTCGGCCAACATGCAAACGGCTTCTCCCGAAAGGGATATATTATCGAAATAGGTTAGGTTGGGTTTTCCTTCAAACAAATCGCGGCATTTTAAAGCCCCATCGCCAAAATAGATAATTTGTTTATCGGCATAAGCAACAAAAGCATCGGCGGTAACAACAAGGGCGTTTACGGGTTCAACAAACTGTAGGTTGCGGTCGAACATGGCTGTAAAAACTTCCATGCGCCTGGCATCGAGCATTGGACAAAATAGTATATTTTCAGTATCGATATTTTGAAGCTTACACCCCAGCAATGCCCGCCACGCCAACGATTTTAATGTATCAACAGCAATAAGCGGTTTGTCGAGCGCATAGCACAAACCTTTTGCGGACGAAACGCCAATGCGCAAACCCGTGTAGGATCCGGGACCCATGCTAACGGCCACAGCATCTAATTGGTTGTATTTTAATCCTGCCTCAGCAAATACTTCGGCAATAAATCCGGTGAGTGCGGCAGAATGTTCTTTTGCTCCTTCGGTTTCGCGGATGGCGAGCAGTATTCCATCTTTTACCAAAGCAACAGAGCAGATGGATGTGGCAGTTTCGAGGCCGAGGATTAGGGGCATTTTATGTCGGATGTAGGATGTTGGATGTCGGATGTCGGATGTTGGAATAAAGGGAAATGCTACTTCCCCTAATCCCAAAAACCTAACACCTAACCCCTATTTTTTATCTTCAGTATATAAATCCTTGGCTTCCACTTTTTTCACTTTATCGCCATCTTTCAGCTTTTTTGATACTGCACGGTAAGGAGCGGTGATAACTTCCTGGCCATCTTTTACGCCTTCGGTAATCTGAATGTACATATTATCCTGAATGCCAGTTTTTACCTTCAGCATTTTTGCGATTCCGTTTTCCAACACAAAAACGTATTCCTGCACTATTTCCATTTTCTTTTTAGGTTCCTCGGTTTTCACGTCCGACTCTTCGTTATTCTCTTCCTTTTTCACAACGGTTTTTGTTGTATCAGCCCTAGAAGTAACAGCTTGGATCGGCAGAGTAAGCACATTGACAACACTTTCTGTTTGAATATCCACTGTGGCTGACATACCTGGGCGGAAAGGCGAATCGTTTGGTTTGTCGGCAGCAATCAAATCTTTATACGAGTCGGGAAGGATGCGGATTTTTACCTCGAAATTGGTAACCTGATCGGCACTCACACCAACGGTATTGGCTGATGTGCTTATTTCGGTAACAATGCCTTTAAATTTCCTGTTCTGATAAGCATCTACTTCAACCAATGCTGTATCGTTAAGCGTTACCCGAACAATATCGTTTTCGTTTACACTTACGTTAACTTCCATGGTTTGTAGGTTGGCGATGCGCAATATTTCGGTACCTGATCCAAACTGTGATGCACCAGCCACGCGCTCGCCTTTTTCGATATTGAGTTTGGAAATAGTGCCACCAACCGGAGCAAAGATTGATGTTTTCGATAGGTTCTCTTTCGATTCTTTAACACCTGCGTCGGCACTTTTAACATTAAATGCGGAAGCTTTTACGCTTTCCTCGGCGGCTTCCACTTCAGCAAAGGCAACTTCATAATTCGCTTTTGAAGTTTCGAATTCGGCATCCGAAATCGTTTTCTGCGAATGAAGTTTTTCGTTACGGTCGAACGAACTTTTAGCATTTATAAACTGCGATTTCACTTGTGCCAAACGGGCTTTTGAATTAGCCAGGTTAGCTAACGATGTGTTTTGAGCTGCGATGGTACGGTCGTAATTGGACAAATATATTTCGGGATTTATTTTTGCCATCAATTGTCCGGGTTTAATTTGTTCGCCCTCCTTAACATAAAGCTCAATTACCTCGCCCGAAACATCAGGGGATAACTTAACTTCAAACTCAGGCGCTATTTTCCCGCTTGCCGAAACCACTTCGACAATAGTTCGTTTTGTAACTTTTTCGGTCGCTACCTTAGTTTCTTCGGCTTTTCCGATCCATCCCTGCTTTTTGGCCATAACTCCGCCAATCAAGGCAACTGCGACAATAATGCCAAGTATCCAGATAATTCGTTTTTTGGTAAACATTGTTTGTATGGGTTAAATTATTTTTAAAAGTTATTTTTGCTAATGTTGAGGGGTTAAGGGGTTGAGGCGTTGAGGCGTTGAGGTGTTGAAGTGTTGAGGTGTTGAGGTGTTGAGGTGTTGAGGAGTTATGTTGTTGAGGAGTTACTGCGTTAAGGTGCTCTTTTCAGTTTAATTAGTGCGCAAAAAACCTCAACTTATGGATAAAATACCCCAAAGGTTAATTATCGCATTAGCACATTATCGCATTAGCACATTACCACATTATTTCCTCTTCAAGCTTAATGGTTTCCCCATGTAAAAATCGAGAACCGTACTTTTGAAAATGAATTCGTATTTGGCCCTGAGTTGGTCCGATTCCGCTTTTTCAAGTTCTTTTTTCGAGTTGTTGTAATCAACCGAATTTAAAGCGCCAACATTGAATTTTTGGTCGGCATACCTGAATGATTCACGGGCTGCATTAACGCCGGTAATGGACGATTCGTAATTGTTGAGTGCCGCTTTGGCATCAGCATACGCTTGCTGAATGGTTTTGCGCAATTGCAGTTTGGTGAGTTCGAGGTTGTATTTTTGATTCTCAACATTTATTTTAGCACGGCTAATAGCGGTACGGGTAGCCCAACCGTTAAATATTGGCACGTTTAAGTTGAGCGAAACAGAGCGGTTAAAGTTATCGGAAATCTGATCGCCAAAAGGTTTTACGCTGGTTGCAAAAGTAATTGAATCAAGAATCATATTAGCTCCCGAAAAACCCGAACCTAACGAACCTTGTAAAGTAAGCGATGG
>CAIRHD010000158.1 GCA_903878265.1 uncultured Bacteroidales bacterium
AGGAAGATCCTCGCCCACCTCAGGCGACTTTTTGCGCTTATTTGGGCCTGGCTCACTGCAACCTTGAATCCGCTTCTGCGAATTCCCAGCGCGCTGGGCTCCGTCGCGTGAAGTCAGACCCCACTTTTTCAGGACGGACTAATTTAGTCGTTCAAGTTGACCGTTTGATTTATTTAATAAAAGTTTTATAGCAGGTTGTAACAGCTTCAGAACCGACCAATTCAAAATCCACTCCTATCCTAGTGTAAACCTGGGACAAATCAGTCCCAGTTGTGCAATATATGCTCAATGGCTTTATATTGATTTTCTTGACAGTAGAGTTTACTTTTTTCTCGGGCTTGACAAGAGAAATTTGCATAAACCTTTTCATCCGACAACAGATACTGTATCTTTTTTTTAATTAGATCGAGTTCTGATATATTTATTTTAAACCCATTAATACCATGATCTACTAGTTCAGCAATTCCACCACAATCGGGGACGATAACTGGCAAACCATAAGCCATCCCTTCTAGGGCAGTAAGGCCAAATGTCTCGACCCAGGCATCAGGATGCGATAGATTTAACAACAAATTACTCATAGAATAAAAAGGGTGCAAGTCGACTTGTGGGCCATGTATATGTAAATTTTTAGGTGCGGCAAATGAATTACTCCAATCAGCAATTTGACCCTCGCTTGCGTTTAAGACAAGGTGAAAATCATACTCCGACAAATGTTCAGATAATTTAATAAATTCATTAACACCTTTATAAATTTTAAGGGAACAAATCATTAGGATTTTATAGGTAGAATTTAGTCGGGGTGTTGATGCAAAAGCCTTCTTGGTAAATTGATCTGACAAGCAATTTGAGACCATATGCATCTTCGAAGGTGAGGTGGGATGCATTGACATCAAATAATTAGAAACATAAATTGTTGTGTCAGCAAATCGACTTGTAATGAAAATTAAAAATTTCATTAATATTTTCGGTTTTATACTAGTCTCATGCAAATGGACAATTACCCGTTTACCAATTAATTTACCTAAAATTAGTGCTCCAAATGGCATAATAGTATTGATGTACAGAATTGCATTATCATTCCTGTAAACCAACAATTTAAAAAATAATAAGAATTGAATTTTTATATATTTCAACAAAACGACGACTCTGTTAGGGGTCCATTTATATTTAAAGTAATGATAATCGACCCCGCTAATATCGTCCAGCATGCTGCCGTGCTGGGACTCAGAGGTAAAAAGTACAACTTCATGACCATGGGCTACTAGCCCCTTAATCAACAGGGACAACACCATGGGACTACCACTTAAATCATTTAATGGATGGATCAAAACAATCTTTAACGATTTATTATAGGTCAAATCTGTGTGCATCGTTGACTCTCTGTAACAGGTTGCATCAAGGTCCCTTTTTTAACCAAGTCACTAGCATTAGTAAGGCATATTTTCCCGACTGTCAATAGGGTAAGTACAAACCAGAATAATTGTGTATTAAAATTTGCATTCACACTCACAAGCAATAATAACCACCATTCAAACGATGATTGAGAGGTTATTGCATTCCTCTTGATGACTAAGAACACCAGTGCAGTTCCGATTAGGCCAAAATCAAACAAATACCCAGGAAGAAACCCGCCCAAAAAGCCAATGTCAGTATCGACTCCTATTATATAATCCAACATTAGTATTCGGGATGATCCCGCACCATGACCAACATATAAACCAATATCATCGAAGGGAGTAGCTCGAATATAATTAATAAATGGAATATATCTTTGGGCAGCACTATTGTCTATTAATTGTAAAGTCTCGAGATCTTGTCCATTGTATATGCCTAGCAGCAACTCGTAAATTCTATAGATAGGGCCACCATTTCCAACCGTACCAATGAAGAACCCGATTGAAATAATAATAACAATAGCAATGAATCGATACCGTATGGGGCACCCCGATAGAAAAAGCAAAACAAGTCCGATATATCCAATAGAGCTTTCCATTACTACAATCGAACAAATGACAGGGAACCATATGACGCCAATCTTATGCCCGGATAGTTGCCAGTAGACATAACCCAAAGCGATTAAAATCAAACTACCATACGAGGGTTCCGGAGATAACCCATTCAACCTAATCGATGATTCAAGGAGGGTGGTTTCAATTGCACGGTTTTGGTTCCAAACACCGATGCCTGCTAATTGACAACCTTTTTGAATAAGAATAGCAATGAAAAAAAGCCAAGCCATTAGCAAAAGAATACTGAGTATGGTTCTGATTTCTAAATTCCGATTTATTACATTAATCAGGTATATGTATGAAACCAACCAAAACAGTGAATAAACAATGGAGGTATTTTTTGCATTCCCTTGATTAAATACTGTTTGGATCAACATGTAAGCAATTAGTAAACCAATCATTTTTGGTATTTTTACTTTGTGCACCACTCGCCGAAATATAAGGTGGTGAATAATAAGACAAAGCGTTATGACTATGTGCATTAAATTCTTTGCTTCAAAATCAGCGAATGCCCAATATGTACCTAGGCTAATTATATATATAGCTATATTCCAGAAACCACTAAAATTAAAAGGACAATACAAAATCACCTTCTCCATTCTAATCCCCACAAGCAAACAGAGCTAAACCGAACCATCGATCTGATGACTGGCTGCACCTTGGCAATTTTATCAAATATTGCCTAGGCTCCATCTCGGCAAGGTCCCTTTCTGACCATTTTGCATAGGAACCCGATTGTTACCCAGAACACTACTGCCTATACACCCGAAAGAAATTTTATCTCAGTCCTGAACCGCCCGGTATTTCTTGGACAGATGGTTGAGTGTATTCACGCGGCGGCTCCGGTGCCAAGGAGGTCCTGACGGACCAGTGCGGGAGGCCGGTGGTTGTGGCGTTCGATGAGCCACTGGTGGTTGTAGAGATCACGGAATTGCTGGAGGGCCTGGTTGAGGTCCTCGATGTTGGCGAAGGTATGGATCCAGAGAAGTTGCTCCTTGAGGGTGCGCCAGAAGCGCTCGATGCAGCCGTTGCCTTCGGGGGCGCGGACGAAGGAGGGGCTG
>CAIRHD010000159.1 GCA_903878265.1 uncultured Bacteroidales bacterium
CCAATAATATCTTTTTCGGGACATGCGGCTACGCAAGCACCGGTGCGGATACAACTGCCTTCGTCGATTACGGGATGCAAAGAAACAGGTTCGTACAAACCTTCCTCTTTTGCCTTTTTGATTTTAGCTTCAACCTTTTTCGAATCTTTCTTTTGCTTGCGCAAATAGAAAAATACCAAAAGCAGGCAAAAAACGATTACAGTTGAGTAAATAACAACTTGTTCGATTAGAGTTTCTTTCATAACTAAAAAATCCATCTGTAACCAAAAACAATGGTAACAGCAACGTGAATGATCATGATTACCAGCATTACAAGCGCAAAAGGCAAATGTGCCACATGCCAGTATTTGAAGAGGTTCTGCATCAGCACCAACCTCTCGATCCTCCTGTTGAGCGACCACTCGTTTTTAACCAAGTTTATTACTTGTAAGCGCTGCGCTTTTGGAAGGTTGTTTTTGTCCATTATCGCTTTTACCGTGGCAAGAGTTTTGCGGTTTTCAGCTTTTTTGTTGAAATATCGTGTTATAAAATTCCCACTTTGCAGTTGTGCCTTGGGTTTTGCTGCATTAACAATTATCTTCAAGCTTTCCTCGTCTAATCCAATGGTCGATGTAAGTGTGTTGCTAATATCTCCCGCCAAATCCCTTACTTCGTTCAAGCTCAATTCCCGTCCTTCAATGGTTCTTGGTATTTGTATGTAAATAAACCGGCCAATAATCCCGCTGAGGAAAACTGCAACCATGCTCCAAAAACTGATTGCCACTATTCCCCCAAATTTGAATGAAGTATGGAAAAGTACCAGGACTGGCCCCAAAGTACACAGAAAGATGTGGAATTCGAGCCAATGTTTTAAAATCCCAATGCGCGAAAATATCCTGTACCTTTTTCTGAACATGTACAACAATACGCCTAGTATCATAAACAGCGAACCGATTATCCCCATACCATGTCCCCAAATACCACTTGGCTTGAGTAAAATATGATCGGCATGGAAAAACCTGTCTTCGATACCTAATTTATAATAGGTATATCCTTTATTGGCGATGGCCGCAAAAGCAAGCAACACTATAATCGATAAAAGGGACAAGTAAATTCTATGGGCAGTTTTATTCATGTTTTAATGCTTGTTTTTCTGGTAGCATGGCACTTTTTATGTATTACGATAGATCAAAATTAAAGAAATTTCAGGTTAAAATCCTAATTTTTCTCAATTTAGAACGATTCTAAATTTGACATTTTTGATTTTCTGGTAGATTTCATAAATGCACAAGGTTGATATAAAGTTATTAATTATTTTAATAATGGCAACTAAATTTCAGTAATTGTCAATATAACAGGTTGTTGAATATTTGGAGTTTCCTGAATTTTGAAAACAATCTGTTGCTATATTTAATGAACGCAAACGCATTTAGTAATATTGCGGTATCAATATATGAAAGCCCCATCTTTTAATTAAAAAACCCTCATTTGCATTACATTTTTACGATTCGAGAAACAGTGGGATATTTTCCATATTTTTGCTCCTCAAATGAAGAAGCTAAAATACCTGACCACTGCATTTGCTGTTATTATCTCGCTGCTTTTGAGCTTTGACGATACTTTTTCTTCAATTATCAAATTAAACACCATTGAAAGCCCGTTGCAATCCGACTGTTCGGACCTTTCGCACCACCATCACAAATCTTTGACGGATCATTTTTTTCAAATAAGCCCCGTTTCCGATTCAAATATCGGGCTTTTTGCTGATTTTAGGTTGTTCCTAATGGAACAGTCCATTTCCGACCCCTATCTTTTTTCCATTTGGCAACCGCCTCAAAAATCCTGATTTCCCTAGTTTTTCAATTCATGTCATTCTCCAATTAGCTCGAATTGGAAGGTTATGGCGTTTCAGGCACAAATTTAAAAACAAAGAAAAATGGAAATAGAAGATCTTTTTGAAAACAAAAAAAAGTATGGCGGACATGATCGCTACAAGTCGCTTCACCACGAAAATGGGTCATACCATGGCCATAGCCAGCACGATCATCATGGGTACGATGGAAATGATTCGCATTACGGGAAAAGCCGGCATGGGCACGATTACAACACCATGTTGCAACCATTTTTAGCAAAACTAAAAAGCAACCCACGCCTAAAATTTGCGATAATTGCAGGTGGGATTGTTGTGTTGATCGTGGCGGTTTTTATAATTATTGCTGTTTTCCCATTGTTGCTGAATCTCTTGGAAACCCTTAGCAAAGGAGGCTTTCAGGAAATATTGAAAATCTTTACCCAATAATCGCTGAACTAAAATCGTATGGAAAAGGAGAAAAAAAGGGTTGCTGGAATTTCGGTGTTTGCCGCTATTTTCTTGACCGGATTTAAACTGGTTATCGGGATATTGACAGGTAGTTTGGGGATTCTTTCGGAAGCACTTCATTCTGCATTAGATCTTGTAGCTGCAATTATAACTTACTTTACGGTACGGATTTCTGACAAACCGGCTGACAAGCACCATCATTTTGGACATGGGAAAATGGAAAATTTTTCAGCCCTGCTCGAAACATTGTTGCTTGTTATTACCTGTGTATGGATTGTTTATGAAGCCGTTAACAGGCTGGTTTCAGGAAACACACATATACAGGTTACAATTTGGAGCTATATTGTTGTCATTACTTCAATTGTAGTTGATGTTTCACGATCGAGGGCATTGTACAAGGTTGCCCGGAAATACAACAGTCAGGCCCTGGAAGCCGATGCGCTTCATTTTTCAACCGACATCTGGAGTTCGGCTGTTGTGCTTGTAGGATTGCTTTGTGCCAATTTCGGTTTTTATGCCGCAGATTCTATTGCTGCCCTTGGAGTTGCAATAATTGTTCTCACAGTTTCTTATAGGCTTGGCGCGAAGGCAATTAATGTCCTACTCGACAGAAGTCCGATAACGCTAAGCGACGAAATTGGATCAATTATTGAGCTTATTCCCGACGTTGTCTATTTCCACGATTTAAAAGTAAGGGTTGCAGGTGCAGATACATTTGTAAATGTTACCATCCATATCGATCCAAGTTTGAACATTAAAGATGCACATGCAATTTCACATAAAGTGGAGTCCGTAATTTGCTTACGGATCGAGCGTTGTGAAGTGCATATACATTATGAACCGGCTGAATAAGATGTGGGATATGGGAAGTAAGATGTGGAATGTGGTTGTTTGAAACTGAAAACATGATGAATAATGGACGACTCTAAAAGTGGGAAGTGCGCTGGATGAATCTGGTTTAGAAGCGTATTTCCTTTTTTTTGCTACTAGCCATTTTTACGGAAAATGAAAATAACTATAGTTTTTTATAGAGGCAAATGAAAATAAACAAGTATATTTGATACCTAAATAAACACCGATATGAAAGCTATTCTATTCGTGATGAGTTATGGAACTTTGGCTTTGCTGTTCTTGTTACCCGAAAAAGCAATATCCGCCAACTATTATTGGGTTGGAAATTCTGGCAACTGGTCTGATTATTCACATCATTGGGCAAACAGTTCGGGCGGAAATGTTTTTTACAACCATATTCCTTACCCGACCGATAATGTGTTTTTCGATAGCAATTCATTTACCACTGGAAACCAATCGGTTATTATTGACCAGACCATTGTTACCTGCAATGATATGAACTGGACAGACGTGATGTTTTATCCTAACCTTAATGGACCCCAAACAAATACGCTGCAAATTTTCGGCTCGTTAAAATTTATTTCCCGCATGATACTTGGTTTTCAAGGAGTTGTAAGTTTTGAAGCAAATAGCGAAGGGAAAACAATCACCTCTTCCGGCAAAGTCTTTAACAACCGGGTCGAATTTAATGGCGTTGGTGGCGGTTGGGCATTGATAGACGAATTGAACATTGTTGCCCCACTTTGGCTCAGGAATGGTACGTTAACAACTGATAATCACACAGTAAACACGGGATGGTTTTGGATGTCGACCACTACCTCTGCAGTTCTAAATATGGGGTCATCGGTTTTTAATGTTAATAGCGGAATGCTATCGTGGGATATTTCCGGAAACGGACTTACCGTTAACGCCGGGACTTCAACAATCAACATTTTTTATGATTACCCCTACTTCTCAGGCAATGGCTTTACCTATTACAATGTGAACTTCTACGATATTTGTCAAAATTTATACGACAACAATACGTTCAACAACGTGGTGATGTATAAAGACTTGGTTAATATTTATGGAAACAATACTTTCAGGAATCTTACATTTTCTCCAGGATACACTTACACGTTAAAGAGTGGCACAACCCAAACAATTTTAGATTCGTTGAATATGGTTGGTAATGGAAGTTACCCGATACGGATTCAGTCAAGCGAAGTTGGAAGCCCTGCAACATTCTATAAATCAAGCGGTTTGATATGTAGCGATTATATACTTATTTCGGATAATATTGCAACAGGAGGGGCTGTTTTTGTTGGCGGAACCAACAGTGCGGATTTGGGACGCAATTCAGGTTGGAATTTTATTGATTGCGGAACCGTTGGGATTGCTGAAACTGACCTGAAACAACCAGATATTTCTATTTTCCCTAATCCTTTTGATTCGTTTGCAAGAATTTCCTTCTCAGAAGAGCAAATAAACACAAGCGTGAAAATAATAGATTTTACCAGCCGGGAATTAAAAACTTTAAATTTCTCAGGTAAACAATTGTACATCGATAAAGGAAATCTGATGCCGGGAACTTATCTTGTCCAGATAATTGATGTGAATAAAAAAGTAGTAAACAAAAAAATAACAGTTCAATAAATCACACAATCAATAGTAAAACAAAAAAAAAATAACATGAAAACATACATTTGGAGTCTGCCAACGAGGTTATTTCATTGGCTTTTGGTGATCGGAATGGTTGCCGCCTACATTTTGAGCGAAGAAGAAGAATTGCTGAATTTCCATTCCGCTATTGGGTATATGGTTGGAATCCTGATAATTTTCAGGATTATATGGGGTTTTGTTGGCCCTAAATATTCAAGGTTCAGTGATTTCCCGATTGGGATACAATCCCTGAAAACGTTTGCTGCTGATATGAAACACAGTAAAAGCCAATCTCCTGGCCACAACCCAGCAGCATCAGTGGTAATGTTGGGAATAATCCTTTTTACTTTGCTGATCGTGGTTTCAGGCACGCTGTTGCTGGCCTCGGAAGGTCAGTGCTTTTTTAGCGGCATGAGTATAGGCTTGTCATCCGATTCGCTTAAAGAAGTCCACGAGATAGCTGTTTACATAGTAATCGGACTGGTTGTGGTTCATTTACTTGGCAATTTGGTGGATTTCATTTTCAACAGAAAAGTTGGAACCTTGGGGTCGATATTTACCGGCTATAAAAATATTGAAGGAGAAAGCATTCAACTTACTTCTTTCCAAAAAATTATTGCAGCTATTGGTATTGTGTCGGCATTGGCCATATTTCCTTATTCAGTTATAAACCAAAATATTGTCCCTAAAAACAAAGGCCAGGAGCAAAAGGATCAGGAAAATGAAGAAGGAGAAGACGAAGATTGATCTAATTTTTTATCGCTGCAAGTTAATAACTGAAAATTTCTGATTCAGTAGTAATTGTGAGTTTTTTACCATCGAAGGCTTCGCACCGGCCAACAATTTTTGCAGCTATGCCAAAACTTTCTGAAATGGAAATAATTTCATTTGCTACCTGTTCAGGCACATAAAGTTCCATGCGGTGGCCCATGTTAAAAACCTGGTACATCTCGCGAAGCGGCGTGCCTGATTGTGCTTGTATCATTTTAAATAATGGCGGGACAGGGAATAGACGATCCTTGATAATATGCAGATTGTTAATAAAATGCAACACTTTGGTTTGCGCCCCACCGCTGCAATGTATCATTCCATGAATATCAGGGCGGTGTTTTTCGAGAATTTCCCTAATTACCGGTGCATAAGTGCTTGTAGGTGAGAGAACTAACTTTCCTGCATTTATGCCCGGAACTTCTGTAGTGTCGGTCAGTTTTAGCTTTCCAGAATATACAAGTTCTTCGGCTATGGATTTGTCAAAACTTTCGGGGTATTTGCTTGCATATTCATGGCTAAAAACATCGTGCCTTGCCGATGTAAGCCCATTGCTGCCCATTCCTCCATTGTAAGAGGTTTCGTATTTGGATTGTCCGAAAGATGCCAGCCCGACAATTACATCACCGGCCTGAATGTTGTTTTCGATGATTTCGCTCCTGCGAACCCTTGCCGTTACCGTACTATCAACAATAATTGTCCTTACC
>CAIRHD010000160.1 GCA_903878265.1 uncultured Bacteroidales bacterium
ACCCGGTTGTATTCCTGCTTTATCCCTGTTTACTAAAACATAAGCCAGGTTGGCTCGGTAAGTATTTATTATCCTGTCAGCAGAGGACGGTAAGTTGAATTTTACATGTCCGACCTCATTTTTCCAGAAATTGCTGGATTTGGTAAATTCAGCTGCAACATTGCCGAGGTTGAGCTTTTGGTTTGTCAATTTATCACCATAAAACGGAACGACTACATAATATGTACTTTGCTCTCCGGGTTCGAGGTGTACTGTGTATTTAACCACACCATTAGCCTGACTGTTTTTATCAAATGCTGATCTATTTGTTGGCATTTTGCCTTCGCGCAAAAGCCCTACAATATTTCCTTCATCAGAAATACTTGCCCCAAAGGAATCATATTTTTTCTGGAACAACACCGATTTACCATCAACGGAAATATTATTGTCGCTTTCTTCTTTGATGGATTTTATTTTGCCAACCCCGCCGGGTAAATTAAGGAACTGGTAGTATGGATTTACCTGATAAGGCCTTAACAATAGGTAAAATTCAAAATCTAAAGCCTTGTCAGTAAGGTTCTTGAAAGTATATTTTATGTCGAGTTTCGAACTCTTATTGGCCTCGCCGGTAGCGGTTACGGCTGTTTCAAAATCCAGGTTTTTTAATTGCCAGGTAACGGTTGGGATAAAATCAAAATCCCTAGCCTTATTTTGGTTACCCAAGGATTGAACTGTTTTTACATTGCTCCAGTTGTAAACCGAATCGCCCATTTTTAGCATCGGCTCAATGGAAAACAAGGCTTTGTCAACTTCAACCATTCCATCTTCGTTTATCAAAGCCTCTTTTACATCGTTGTTAACGCCGGTGATGGTCCAATACGAAGCTTGCTCCGAAAAATACCGGGGATAGTTTCCTTTTGGTGAGTTTTTTGCTGAATATATCAGGAAATCATTTGGCGTTAGCGAATTTTTAATATCCAGAAATTTGATTTCTGTAATCCCAAATCCTTTTTCCGATTTTCCTGAACCGAGTTTTATTTTCACAAACCTAGCTTCTGCCTCTTGTAGCTTGATAAAACTCACATTATCCTGATTGGATTGCACCGAATAGGCTGTCTCCCAATTTTTTGCATCTTCCGAAAGCAGGATTTCAAAATCCCGGGCATAAAAATCTTTCAGCCAATTTATTTGTAAGCCACCAAATTCCCTGTTTGTTTTAAAATCAATTATAACCTCCTGATCCTGTGTGTTTTTGCTTTGCCAATAGGTATCGGGTAAATTATCGCAAATCAGTGGTGCATCATGCTTTTTAACAGATGATGTCGCTGATAATAAAGGCGTTGGATATAAATTTGTTTCGGGTTGCAGTGGTTGGAATTTTAAATTGTCAATCCATAACGTTCCTTTACCGCCAACAAAAGAGGCAACTGTAAATTCAATCCTATCCACACGTTTCATAGGTTCGCTGTTTGGCCCCCATGCAAAACTGATATGTCGTTTCTTGATGCTGATTTTTTTCCATTCGGTAGGGAACTCAAAATTGCGGTTGCTCACCCACCAAACATTGTTGCCTGTACTATCAATGAATTTTATTTCAAAATTATTGGCAGGTGATTCGGCTTTTACATAAAATGTAAATTCATAATTATCAGGCAATTTGATGGGGAAAAGTTTTTGAATCCCTCCGTAGCCAGTTCCTTGGGTGAAATCGTAGTCGAAGCGTATGGCATTGCCGGCTATTCCTTTTTCATTTGCAAGGTTCAGGTTTACACCATCGGATTTGATAAATTCCCAGCCGTTTTTATTTTCAAATTCATCCAAGGTTTTCACCTGGGCATAGGTCAAACAACTGACGAACAATAAAATAGCCAGTGAGATTGATTTTTTATTCAGAATTTTCATTCCCATAAGTTTTATTTTAAGTAGGCATAACCAAGTTTATCCAGGCCTTTTTGGATTATCGGGTCTTTCATCACATAATCCCACACCAAACCAGTCCTGAAATTTTCCATCATAATCAGCATCGGACCTTGGTCAATCCCTATAAAATCGTCGTTTACCCATTTTGCTGTTTGATTAAACGAATCGTAATAGCCGTACTTTCCCCATAATTTTTTGCCATACCTGGCATTCAATGATTTCATGGTTGGCAAAACTATTTCAGGGGCAAAAGGCAACGACGACATTGGGGCATAAGGTGCCAAGGTTCCATCTTCAGCAAGTGTATTTTTTGCACCACTGGTTCCCCTTCCAGCATAACTCTCAAATTTCTTATCGCCGAAATTATATTTGTCGCCAGGCCCATCACTGGCAGATATGCCCCAGCAAAGCGAATCATAACTAATCCATCCTTTGGGGTTCTCGATAGCATATTCGCGTTGTACATACGTTGCACGACGGGAATTTTCGAAGTAATCAATGCCTTTTTCCCTCATATATTTATCAGCTAAACCGCGATAATCAATAAATGCTTGCGAAAACTGATGTCCAAAAAGTGGAGGAAAAGCAACATGCGAAAGCCCTTTGTAAGGCGTTTGCCATTCGTAAGTCGAAAGCCACGAATTGTAGCTGTTAACAACGTCTTTCATGCCTGTTCCTGCAGCTAAAACATAGAGAAATAATCCTTCATTATAACCACTCCAGCCATGGTTGAGTAATCCGCCTTCCGGCGACCAAGCCATAGAAATGCAATTTGGATGTTTAGCCGTGGCCGACATTTGCATGAAACTCCAATCCATCCTTCCAAGCAGCATAGCTGAAAGTTCCCGGATTTGTTTTTCGGCATCATTGTCCAGGTTGTAATAATTCCTGGCAAACAGTATTCCCATCATCAAAATCCCTGTGTCTATGGACGAAAGCTCGCATTTCCATTCGCGTGTCCCTGAGTTCATCCGCAGGAAATGGTAGTAAAACCCCTTGTACCCAGTTGCATTAGTATCGGTACTTTGAACCGAATTAGCGAAGAATTTCAGCATATTGAGCGTAATTTCAGCCGCTTCCTTTCGCGAAATCCAGTTTCGTTCCACTCCGATTGCAAAACAAGGAATCCCGAACCCAGTAGAAGCAATACTTGCAGGAGCCCAATTGGCAGCGCGGTCTTTAACTATTCCCCATTCGGGATGATGCTCGTTTAAAAAGAAAAGAAATGTTTTGTACTGTATGGAATCGAGCATGACCGTTTCGGCGGATGTCAACGGGTAGTTAACTTTTCCTTGCGATATGAATGTTGGTTTCTGTGCTTGTGCAAGACATGAAACAACAATAATTAGCGATATGATCAACAGTTTGGCAAACATTTTACGGATTTTCATATTCATTTTCGTTTTTGTGGATTGGAGGAAAAATATTTCCCGATGTTTTGATCGGGCATTTTAAACTGTTAACCTGTATTTGTTCAAAAGCTAAAGCCTATCATTACAGGTATTTGCGTTGTGAAACTATTTCTCGAAAGAAAACTTATAGGAAGCACTTTTCTTCGGGGCGGTTTTATAAATGGCAGCTTGTGTTACATATAGTTTTG
>CAIRHD010000161.1 GCA_903878265.1 uncultured Bacteroidales bacterium
AAAAAGTGCCAAAACCCTGTATAGATTTCGCCGTTGCAAACCACCAAGGTTTGGTTTCCCAAAACAGGTGCAGGATAATCTGCTAACCTGGTCCAAATGGCAGTTGCGGGATTAAATTTCCTGAATGGCGTAATCCCATTGGAATACCCTATTTCGAGGGTATAGGCCACATTATCAACCTTAACCGTTTTTACACCAGCATTTGGCGGTGCATAACCCATTGTTTCCCAATGGCCGGTGCGATCAACAAACAAACCCGTAACGCTACTTTCGGCATCGGCACCATCAACTGCTTTAAGTATCTTGAAATCAATCATATATTTTGAATAGCAAGATAGTTCTTTAGGTGCTTTCATCACAATTTCGCCATTGTTGTAACTCACTATCAGGAATGGGTTTATTTGGCTCACAATAGGTATTACACGGTTTGAATATTCGGCCCAGAATTTTCCTTTTACAGTAATATTGTCTTCAAAATGAACCTTAAGCGGGTAAATTTCTGATATTACCGGCATTGCATTTTCAATTTCTACAGTATTCGCTATTTGATTATTGTTTATTGAAACAGCAATAGTAACATTGCCCTTACTGCGTGTAAACGGCATGATTACCACAATTTCATCTGAAGTAATATATTCAGGGGCTATTTCAATATTAGCAATTTTCACTTTTATATCTTCGGGAAGTATGTCGGGAGTCAAATTGCTAACTTTGATTTTTATGGTATCGCCCCACAAAGCATGTGAACGGTGAAGCGAAACAATTACGGGTCTATCTATTATTAAACCTGAAAAATACGAAGTTGGGCCGTAAAACTTCTTTCCTCCTACAACAATCCATGCCCGAACTTCATACTCCTTGTTTTCCTCCAAATTGGAATTAGGCTGCGCCGAAAAACTATAGGCCGCAATCTTCCCGACGCTTATACTATCAACAAAACTTTTATCCTTTTCGCCCCACTCGAAACCGCAGTCTTCAGCGTTTTGTGGTTCAAGCCGTCCAAAAGAAGTATAAAAATGAATGGTTTTTATATGCACATCCGCTGAAACACCACCCACGAAAATTGGGATAAATTGTGTGTCTATTTCCGGCATTTTTTTACAGCTTATTACCAAAAGTATCAGTGAAAACAGTAAAAGTTGCTTTAAATATTTCATTTTACACACTCCTTTCTGCCCAATGCGTAAGTAATTCCGGCTTTGATAGCATACTGGCTTTCAGTACTTTTCATGCCCGTTTGCACATTTGTAATTCCTGAATAGCGGAATTCGGCATTTGCGCCAATTTTTTGTTTTGTGTTAAAATTGAACCCAAAGCCCACCGCAAAACCTGGCTGAAACGCATTATAGTTAGCATAATCGATAATCAGATCGCTATAGCCTGGCTCGTTGCTGTTTCCATCGGCTATCAACCAGCCAACATTATTTTTATTCAATGCAATATCAAACTGAAAACCCGCATTTACGAACAATCGGGCTTTGCTCCGCCCAAACGTATAACGCACCATGGCAGGCAAGCTAAGGACTGAGAAATCCTGGATCAACTGATAGTCAGGTGGATTTTCGCCTATCCTGTAATCGTTCACAAACTTGTTAAAACCAATTTCCTGATGGTACGTCAGTGGCCAGTATTTTGAAACCGGAATATCGGCTGCCAGGCAGTAAGTAATGCTGTTGGCGTTAAAAGCGTCCCACAAAGTAGCCAATTTCGGGTTGAGAAGAACCGGTAAATGCTGAAAAGTTACACCCGTTTGGAACGAGATACGAATCGAAGGTTTTTTCATTGTTTCGCTGTAATCTATCATGGTCTCAGCCATTTGTGCCATCCCATGTTTTGTAAAACTACTGTGCAAATACTTCGCGGCTTCATCGGGTGCATGGTAAAGTTCAGCTAACTGGAGTTTAAATTCTTTGTTTTTTCTGTTAAGTTCAACCAATTCCTTTTTATCGTTCAACACGAAAAAACGCTTTCTGTTCTTTTCTTTCATGAAAAACAAAGGCATATCGCCACCGACCAAAGTCAACAGGAAAACTTTAGCCGAAGAATCGTTGCCCAGCTTCATTTTATAAGTAACAAAAACCTTTTTGTCGTAACCGTATCCAAGCAACTCATCGGGTGTGCAGCTCCTGAAATACACCCTGTTCGACAACCGCATAAGGCATGTTTTTGCAGCCTTTGCATCCCTTTGCGGATAAATGTAGGCAGATGAATAGCAAGTGTCGTTGATGATAAATCCCGGTTTTTGGGCATTTAAACCGGTGAACATCAAAACAATCAGAAATAATAGGATTAGTTTTCGTGTCATGATCAAGGTAAAAATGTGTGGAAAAGATTAAAAGGTGAGTTGGTAGTTTGTTTTACAAGGAATCAAAAAGTTCACTAAAAATGAAGAATGTTGCCAAAACACAATAATTGGCATGGAGGAATCTGTTTGAATGTAGGAAGTTTCATTTGTTTTCAATCGTATTGGCCTGTAAAAGAACAAACCTGATAAACCTGTTATTGGAATCTGTTTTTGGAATGGTTCTGAAATTTATTTACATCCTTATCGTTTCAAACCCCTTTCCATATACTCCCATCACATTATTAACCGACATAAAAGCG
>CAIRHD010000162.1 GCA_903878265.1 uncultured Bacteroidales bacterium
GGGTTTGTTAAATCGGCCCTAAACCAGGAATTTGTGCTTCCTGCACCTGTCCACCTGTCGGTATAAAAGAATTCAGGTCTGTTGGAAGTTCCACGGTCGGTACGGTTCCAGCCCATGATAATGTCATTGCCTTGGGAACCTTGCAAAAATATATTCAGGTCAAAATTCTTATAATCACAGCTTAAATTAGCTCCAAAAGTCAATTTAGGATGTGGCGAACCAATCTCGACCATATCACTTTCGTTGATAGCGTTGTCCTTTTTGTTGTTCACAACTATTGGGTCGCCAGGTACTGGGGCGTATCCTACCAAAGCATTGTCAGCAATGTATTTATCAATTTCAGCCTGATTCTGGAAAATGCCATTTGTTTGGTAGCCGCGATAGTACCATATTGGCAATCCTTCTTCCATATAAGTCGCTGTCCATCCAGTACCAATTCCGGCACCTGGCAAGCGGGTTAGCAGTGGGTTCAGGTAGGTTACTTCATTTTTGTTTGTTGACATATTGATACTTGCACTGTAATGGAAATCGCCTTCTGATTCCCTGTATCCTAATTCAAATTCAAATCCTTTGTTGGTTACATCACCAGCATTGCCGAATGGGGCTTTGTTACCCATTGAAAGCGGAGGGGTTAAAGGGGTCAACAAATCTTTGGTAACTTTTTTGTAATAATCTACCGAGAAAGTAAGTTTGCCTTTATAAGCGCGGAAATCCACACCAATATCTGTCTGTTGGCCGGTTTCCCAAATAAGTTCAGGATTTGCAAGCAATTCAGGTTCTGCACCGGTATAATATCCGCCACTTGGTTTTGGATATTGGATCCCTGACGAAGTGATCATTGACTGGAATTGGTCTGGAGTGAGGTTCGATAAGCTACCGTTTTGTCCCCAGCTTGCCCTGAATTTAAAGTAATTGATAGGTGTTGATAAATCTTTCCAGAACGATTCTTCCGAAACAACCCATCCGGCCGATACTGATGGAAAAACGCCCCATTTATTTGCAAGCAAGGATGTGCCATCGCGACGTACACTTGCATTGAACATATATTTATTGGCGTAATCGTAGGTTAACCTGCCAAAATAAGATTCCAGTGTTTTTGTTTCAGGAATGCCCGCAATTTTACCATCGATTTCCTGCCAACCCGGATAGGATGAGGACTCATCTTCTTTATTCATTGGAGAAAACCAGGCATTGGAATAATTATGCTGATAATGTTGCGCAGAATGGCCGGCCATAACTGAGAAATTATGTTTGTCGATGCTTGTGGTATATGTTGCAAAATTTTCCCAAAGCCAGGTAAACCACTTGTCGTAATTGTTACGAGCTGATGTAACATTGTTGAAGCGCTCGGATGAGAACCAATATTTTGGGCTCCAAGTATGATAAATCTGGCCTGCATAATCTATACCAACGCGCGAAGTAATTGAAAGGCCCTTGAAAGGTTTAAGTGTAGCAAACATGCTCCCCAAAAATTTATCCTGAATCGTGTTCCCCCTGGTTATGGCCATTTGGGCCAACGGGTTAGCACTTTCACCTTTAAGGAATTGTGAAACTCCGTAATACTTGCCGCTACCATCTTTCACAAGGGTGTAGCCATCGTTTAAAGCTGATTGAGCATGTGCTGGCAGTTCGCCATCATAAGTGATTGGTGTAAGTGGATCGAGCATAAGCGCACTTGAAACAATACCGCCAAATTCACTGTTTTCGGCAATCGAACTGCGATCGGTATGCGAATAAGCAAAATTGTTGCCAACGCTCAACCAATTTTTCACTTCATGATCGCCATTGAAACGTACTGAATAACGTTTAAAATTAGCTTTTTCACCACCTACAACACCATCCTGAGTAAAGTACGAACCCGAAAGCATGTAACTCGATTTTTCGTTGCCACCAGAAAATGAAAGATAATGTTTTTGCATGGGGGCAGCCTCAGCAATCTGGTCTAACCAATTGGTGTTGGTCGAAATATTTTCAGGAATTGTTACCCCAACCTTAGCAGCATTAATATACTCGGTATATTGGGTGTTATTCATCACAGGCATCATTTTACCAACGGATTGCATACCATATTGGAAATCGTAAGTAACAGTGCCACCGGCTTTTTGGTTGCCACCTTTACCCGATTTGGTTGTAATAATAACAACACCATTTGCGCCTTCAGCTCCATAAATAGCAGCCGATGCAGCATCTTTAAGCACTTCTATTGATTCAACATCCGATGGTTCCAAATAATTGATATCGCCACTTTTCATACCGTCAACAATATAAAGGGGATCGGCATTTCCATTACTACCTGCACCACGAATCCTAACCTTGAGGCCAGCTCCAGGTGACCCTGAACTTGAGCGCACTCCAACACCTGCAACGCGGCCTTGCATAGCCTGCTCAACCCTTGATGAAGGCAAGCTTTCTAATTCCTTGCTTTTTATTTGAGAAATAGCTCCTGTAACGAGGCTTTTCTTTTGTGTGCCGTAACCAACAATCATGATACCCGAAAGGTCAGTCGATTTTTCTTCAAGCACGATTGTCAAAGGGATTCCAGCCGTTGCTGTAACTTCCTGGGAAACCATCCCTGTAAAAGAAAATGTTAATTTGGCAGCAGCCTTGTCGGCTGTAAACTTAAAATTGCCATCCAAATCTGTAATGGCACCGGTTGTGGTTCCGGTAACCGTAACGCTGACTCCAGGAAGTGTTTCGCCGCTTGGGCTTGTAACATTTCCAGAGTACTCAAAGCCTTTTTGCGCATACGCCAAGGAAAATGCACTCAGCCACATAATTCCGGTAAGCAGAAGCAGCTTGCTTCTCATGCCTCGATGCAGATAATCGTAGAGATTTTTCTTCATAATTTTGTTTTGTTTGGGTTGGTTTGGGTTTGTAATAAAAGATTAATTGGTGTTTGTAATTATTAATTGGTGTTTTCTTTATTCCAGTTATTAAACAGACTACTTATTATAAGTTTTATTGATGTTATTTCGGATGCAAAAATATATTCAGAATTAATTTTGTTCTACAAACAGATTTTCCAGGAATAATGGTATTTTATCCTATATTTGTCCAATTAATGATAATAAGATATGAAAGCCGATATTTTTTACGAAAAACTGATCAGGGAATCAGAATATAGCATAAATTTTTTGGAAGTTGAAGTTCCTTGTTTGGATGTGCCTTGGCATTATCATCCTGAAACAGAAATAATATTTATCGAAAAAAGCACAGGAACGCGTTTTGTGGGCGATAATTCCGAACCTTTCGCTGAAGGTGATGTTGGTTTGATTGGAGCCAATCTGCCCCATGTGTGGAAAAGTGATTCAATTTATCAAAAAAAAATTCCCGGACTCATAGCCAGGGTTTTGGTTGTTCACTTTCGGGATGAAATTTTTAAAGGGCCATTGGCGGCATTGCCCGAAATGCAGGATATCAATCAATTGCTTCATGAATCGCAGTTTGGGGTTAAATTTATTGGCGGTGCAAAAGAAGCCATTGGAGCCTTGATGAAAGAAATAATCAAAACTTCGGGGATTGAAAAAATGGTTAAACTTACCCAATTGCTCGACTTTATGGCAAAAACGGAAGAGAAGCAATTGCTGGCAAGTACCGGGTATTCAAAAATCCGGAAATCTGCTGATTTTGACCGTTTCGACAAGGCTCATCGCTATATGATAGACAATTTTCAACAAAATATTTCCCTTGAAAAAGTTTCGGCCATCGTTGGCATGACCTCTACTTCATTTTGCAGGTATTTTAAAAAGCATACAAAAAAATCGTTCCATTCTGTTTTAAACGAAATAAGGGTTGGCCATGCGTGCAAATTGCTTTTGGAGAATAAACTGAATATCTCTGGTGTCGGTTTTGAAAGTGGGTTCAACAATGTATCGAATTTTAACGAGCAGTTTAAAAAGATAAAAGGAATATCGCCCAGCCAGTATATAAGAGAGAGGTAAATGGTTATTGGAAAATGGTTATTAGAAAACAGAAAATGGTTATTGGAAAATTGAGGCTGGAAAAGTGTGGAACCATAGGATTCTAGAGTGGATATTACTTGAAATTGAGTTCTGCCAAATGCGAATGCGTTGTAAGATTGTGAATTTGCATACACCTTATTAATAGGTATAACAGTTTTCGTGGAAACTTA
>CAIRHD010000163.1 GCA_903878265.1 uncultured Bacteroidales bacterium
ATGGAGAACCACTATCGAGATGGTTTGAAAGATGTGATTTCAGGAATGCAGCATATTCAACTCCATTTGTTGACTGGCGACAATGATTCGGAACTTAAAAATCTTAGAACTTATTTTTCACCTTCCACAACTTTACATTTCAACCAATCACCTGTTGATAAACTTGGGTATATCAATGCATTGAAGAACAATGGGCGAAATGTTATTATGATTGGCGATGGGTTAAATGATGCCGGCGCTCTGTTAAAAGCAGATATCGGAATAACCGTTGCCGATGATATTTACCATTTTTCACCAGCCTGTGATGCCATACTTCAGTCCGAGAAATTTGGCAGGTTACAGGATTATCTTTCTTTTTCAAAAACTGCACTCAAAATAGTATATTCAAGTTACCTCATTTCATTCCTATATAATATTGTAGGGTTAACTTTTGCCATTCAAGGAATATTATCGCCTGTTGTAGCTGCCATATTGATGCCTTTAAGTTCAATTTCAGTCATAACTTTCGCAAGTTTATCGGTTTCGGCACTCGCCAAAGCAAGAAAATTTTAAAAAATCTGTAGCGGTTTTTGACAAAACCAATCATTGAAAAGTGGTTTTTTTTTCATTACAGAGAGCTGTGTTAATAAATTGTTAAAATCAGGTTTTTTTAACCCCTTATATTTTAGCAAGATGCAGCTTTATTAGGAATTGTTCTAAATTGCATCTATTTGCTTTTTGTATTGAGCCTTTCAATATCTTTGGCTAATTCAATATTTCAATACTTAAATGAGTGTTATAGTAGTACTGATCGGCTTTAGTTTAGTGGTTGCCTTAGGTTTTCTTTTGGCATTTCTTTGGGCTGTTAGGTCGGGCCAGTATGACGATGATGTTTCTCCCGCTGTACGGATTTTATATGACAACGAAGATGATAAACCCAAACAATAAATTACAAACCCAAACAATGTTCAGTTAAACCAAAAAGCGTATGGAATTACAAAAGTTTTACTACGACAACAAAATTGTGAAGATGTTTGCTTACGCCACCATATTTTGGGGCGTGGTAGGCATGTTGGTTGGTGTGCTTATTGCGTTGCAAATGGTACTCCCCGCGGCTAATTTTAGTCTACCGTTCACATCATTCGGGCGTGTGCGCCCGGTACACACAAATGCAGTGATTTTTGCATTTGTAGGTAATGGTATTTTTACAGGATACTATTACTCATTGCAACGTTTGCTCAAAACGGGCATGGCAAGCAATTGGATGACAAGGATCCATTTCTGGGGCTGGCAATCCATTATTGTATTAGCTGCGGTTTCGCTGCTTGCTGGTTTCACTACCGGGAAAGAGTATGCTGAACTCGAATGGCCAATTGATATCCTGATAGCCGCTATCTGGGTTGTATTTGGCTGGAACATGATGTGGACTATCCTAAAACGCAGGACAAAACACATTTATGTTGCCATTTGGTTCTTCATCGCAACTTTTGTTACGGTTGCTGTTCTTCACATTGTTAACTCTATTGAAATCCCTTGGTCGTTGTTTAAAAGCTACCCAGTTTATGCAGGGGTTCAGGATGCGCTTGTGCAATGGTGGTATGGCCACAATGCTGTTGCTTTCTTTTTAACAACACCATACCTTGGGCTTATGTATTACTTTATGCCAAAGGCTGCCAACCGCCCGGTTTATTCGTATAAACTGAGTATCCTGCATTTTTGGGCACTTATATTCCTTTATATTTGGGCAGGGCCACACCATTTGTTGTATCAGGCATTGCCAAACTGGGCGCAATCCTTAGGCACGGTTTTCTCTATTATGCTTATTGCTCCGTCATGGGGTGGAATGATAAACGGTTTGCTCACGCTGCGTGGTGCATGGGACAGGGTTCGCGAAGAGCCGGTACTCAAATTCTTTGTTGTTGCCGTTACCGCTTATGGGATGTCAACATTCGAAGGCCCGATGCTTTCGTTGAAAAATATCAACGCAATCAGCCACTTTACAAACTGGACCGTAGCACACGTGCATATTGGTGCATTGGGCTGGAATGGTTTCCTCACTTTTGGTATGATTTATTGGTTGTTCCCACGTATGTTCGGCACCAAACTGTATTCCAACAAATTGGCTAACCTGCATTTCTGGTTGGGCACATTAGCTATGTTGTTCTATTCCATACCTATGTATTGGGCTGGTTGGACAGAAGCATCGATGTGGAAACAGTTTACCGCAGCCGGCGACTTGGTTTATCCTAACTACCTCGAAATAGTTACGCAAATAATGCCAATGTACTGGATGAGGTTATTTGGAGGCACACTTTATTTCCTCGGAATGTTTTTACTGGTTTACAATATTTATAAAACAGTGAAAGCAGGTTCGTTTATTCCATTGGAAGCTGCCGAAGCCCCAGCACTTGAAAAAGAAGGTGCACGTAAATCCGGCGAGAGTTTCCACCGTTTCATCGAACGCCGTCCAATCCAGTTCATGATCCTCGCAGTAGTCGCTGTCCTGATTGGAGGAATTATCGAAATCATCCCCACCTTTATCATCAAATCCAATATCCCAACTATTGCAACGGTAAAACCCTATTCCCCACTCGAATTGCAAGGCAGGGACATATATATAAAGGAAGGTTGCTATGTTTGCCATTCACAGATGGTTAGGCCGTTTAGGTCCGAAACCGAGCGTTATGGCGAATATTCCAAAGCTGGTGAATATGTGTATGACCATCCATTCCAATGGGGTTCGAAACGTATTGGGCCAGATTTGTGGCGCGAAGGTGTAAAATCGGGTCCGCTGTACAAATCAAACACTTGGCATTACACGCACTTTATGGATCCACAAAAAGTGAACGCGCAGTCAATTATGCCAAAATACCCGTGGCTTGCCGAAAAAGAAATCGATGTTGAAGCAACTCCTGCCAAAATCAGGGTAATGCAATATCTTGGGGTACCTTATCCCGAAGGTTACGATCTAAAAGCCAATGACGATTTAAAAGCACAAGCTGAAACAATTGCCGCTGACCTGAAAACAAACGGCATCGACGTTGCAGCATCGAAGCAAGTAATTGCGTTGATTGCCTACATTCAACGTCTGGGTACGGATGTTGGTGACAGTAAAACAGCTTTAAAATAACAAAACCAAAAACACATCATGGGAATAGTTTCACGGTTATTCGACAGTATTGAAGGCATATATTGGTTTCCTATAGCTGCACTTGCAATTTTCGTCCTTTTCTTCGTCCTTATTTCAATACATACTTTTGGGATGAAGAAAAGCAAGGAGCAAGAATGTGGGGCGTTGCCCTTCGAAAACGATGAGAAATATCAATCGCGTGAGGTGTAAGTTAAACCTTCAAAAAAAAGAAACATGAGCAATACAGATGAACACAAAATGCCCCAGGGAGAACCCGAAATTGACGAACTTACCAAAGATCGCTATCTTGGAGGCCACGAATACGATGGCATCAGGGAACTGGACAATAAATTGCCGCGTTGGTGGATTTATTTGTTTTATATTACCATAATTTTCGCTGTGGTTTATATGGTTGGATATCACGTTACAGGATGGTGGCCACTTCAGGAAACTGAATATGCAAACGATTCGACAGCGATTGCTGCATTAAAGCTAGCAAATCCAGAACCCACTATCGACCTCGAAACTATGGTGCCAATGACAGCCGTTGCCGATTTGGCCGCAGGCGAAGCTACATATAAGAAAATATGTACTGTTTGCCACGCACCCCAAGGACAAGGATTGGTTGGCCCTAATTTTACTGATCAATATTGGATTCATGGCGATTCTATCACAAATACAATTTCGATTAAAAACCTGTATAATGTAGTAATTACAGGAGTTATCGCAAAAGGTATGATTCCGTATAAAGATCAGTTAAGCCCCTTGCAAATACAGCAAGTATTGAGTTTCATACTCAGCTTACAAGGAACCAACCCACCAAACCCAAAAGCCCCACAAGGTGTTAAATACGATAAAATTGGATAAGATCATTTCTTATCCTGATTGTAATCAGCTTAATTGCTATCCGATTATGACACTAAAATAATCTAAAATTAAGGCTGTGGCGTACCATTACTCCACAGCCTTTTTTAATTTTGCACAAAAACAGGCAATATGGACGAATTTGAAGAATTTGATGATTTCCGCGACAGGCAATCAACAATCGGCGAGGATGGAAACAGGGTATGGGTGTATCCTAAAAAACCGAAAGGCAAACTTTATAACTACCGCAAATTAACTTCATTTGCTTTGTTGGTTATTTTATTTGCTATCCCTTTTATCAAGGTTCATGGCGACCCGCTTTTGCTGTTTAACGTTTTAGAAAGGAAATTCATTATTTTCGGGGTAATGTTCTATCCGCAAGATTTTCATCTATTTGTGCTATCGATGATCGCGTTCATAGTATTTGTGGTGCTTTTCACGGTAATTTTCGGGCGCATTTTTTGTGGTTGGATCTGTCCACAGACCGTTTTTATGGAATTCCTTTACCGCCCGATCGAATACTGGATTGAAGGCAATCATAATCAGCAACGCAAATTAGATCAATCTGTTCTCGGTTTTAACAAATTCTGGCGCAAAGGCTTAAAGCATTTCTTATTTTTTCTCATTTCATTTATCACAGCCCACTTCTTTTTAGCATATATAACTGGCATTGAACATGTAAAGGAACTTATTACCGATGGCCCTTCAACACACATTGGCGGGTTTGTTGCACTGATCGTTTTCAGTGTAGTACATTATTTTGTATTTGCAAAACTACGCGAGCAAGTCTGCATCATTATTTGCCCGTATGGACGGTTGCAAGGTGTACTTCTCGACCGCAACTCCATAGTTATCAGCTATGACTATAAGCGGGGCGAACCCCGTGGGAAATACAACCCACTCGAAAACCGTGAAGCCAACGCAAAAGGCGATTGTGTGGAATGTGGTAGTTGTCAGGCGGTTTGCCCTACAGGAATCGATATACGCAACGGCACGCAACTTGAGTGTATCAACTGTACAGCATGTATTGATGCTTGCGATTTGGTAATGCAACGTGTACACAAACCGGAAGGTTTAATCCGTTATGCTTCCGAACGCAGTATTGCCGACAAAACCAAATTGAAGTTTAATATCAGGATCCTGTTTTATTCGGTTGTACTTGCTGGATTGTTGATATTAATAGCGTTTCTTTTTTCGATACGTACCGAAATAGAATCCACCATATTGCGGCAAAAAGGAACCATGTTCCAGGAATACGATTCGCTGCATTACAGCAATATTTATATGATCCAGGTAATCAATAAAACAAGGGGAACTTTGCCAGTTGAGCTGCTTTTGGATGAACCTGCCGGTGAAATCAAACTTATTGGCGATCCGCTAACAGTTAAAGAAGGAACCGTTGGAGAAGCTCAATTCCTGCTGCTTATTAAAAAAACAGATCTAAAATCATCGAATACTAAAGTTGAGTTTAAAGTTATGAGCAATGGCAAGGAAATGGATGAAATAAAATCAACATTTGTTGGCCCTAATTCGCTGGATAAGTAGCAAAAGGTGAAAAGTGAAAAGTGGTGACTCAGCAAAGTCGAAGAGTGAAACATGAATAGCGGTTTACAGAGCAGTTGTATTGAGCGAACCCACAACAATTCGAAGTGTAAGCATCAAAACGAACTTCGACTTGTTTAGGCGAGTTCTCACCAACCATCGTTCAGCGTATAATCGGTAAGGATCGATGGCTAAATTTGGATAAAGAAGGATAATTTTAAGAGTTTTGTACTTTTGACGAAATAAATCAAATAAATGAAGCAAATGAAGATTAAGTTTAATTGGGGGACGGGGATTTTTATTTTTATGACTTTGTTCCTTTTGGTCAACGTTTTTGTGATATACAAAAGCCTGCAACAGAAGTACGACCTTGTAGAGAAAGAGTACTATCCACAAGGCTTGGAATACCAGAAACAAATCGACCGCTTTGCAAATGCCAATTCACTCTCCAGCAAAATAACTATCAACGAGACCGGTGGTGAACTCATAATCGCTTATCCTAATGAACTAAAAGGAAAAGTACTTAAAGGACAGGTGATTTTTTTCAGGCCATCGGATGAAAAAGCCGATTTTACCGACAGTATAAATTTCGATACAGCAATGATACAGCGGATTTCTGTAAAGAAAATGGTAAGCGGCAAGTATATAGCCAAGTTTTTTTGGAAAATGGATGGCAAAGAATTCGCCCATGAAAGTAATGTAAGGGTTGAAAAATAAAATTGTTCAAAATTATTCAAGATTCAAAATTGTTTAAAA
>CAIRHD010000164.1 GCA_903878265.1 uncultured Bacteroidales bacterium
GATTTTTACAATGCCTACCGCAATGCCCGCCTGATCGTTGACTATGCGGGACGATCCAAGGCCGCGGCCGAAGTAACCACTGCAGGTTGAGAAAACCTTTTTCCATCAGAGCATTTCACCTGGCAAGGAGGGTGAGATGCTTTTTTATAGCCAATTAATAGTTAATAATAGATCGTAATTTCTACCCTGAATTATCAAAACTTGCATAAAACACAAGTTTTGATAGTATGTTTTGTAACTTTGTCCTATGGTTAAATACACAAATCGAAAGCAATACATAGACAAGTTGCTGTCCTATAAAGACAAAGACCTCATAAAAGTCGTAAGTGGCTTGCGTAGATCTGGCAAAAGCACTTTGCTGGAAATTTATCGTGAGCACTTGTTAAAACAAGGAATTGGCAAAAGACAAATTCAGTTTTACAATTTTGAATTACCCGAAAATTACTTCAATAAAACATGGAGTGATATTTATTTTGAGATAAAGAAAAAAATACAATCGGATAAAACCAATTATATTTTTTTGGACGAAGTGCAAAATATCCCCCTTTTTGAAAAATTAGTGGATGGACTTTTTGCTACCGAAAATACTGATATTTACATTACGGGTTCAAATGCATTTTTGTTAAGTAGTGAATTAGCAACTTTGTTGAGTGGTCGTTATATCGAAATTTCCATTTTGCCTTTTTCGTTCAAAGAATACTTAACAGCACGAAACATTGAAACGAGCAACAAATACCTCAATTACGAGACTTTATTTTTTGATTACGTAAATGAGACTTCATTGCCCAAAGGGGTGGAACTGAGAGAAGACGGCTTTGATAAAATATACGAATATCTTGAAGCCATTTACACTACAATAATCGAAAAAGACATCACACAACGACATCAAATAAACGATAAACGTGCTTTTGCTAATATTGTAAAATTTGTAGCTTCGAATATAGGAAACGCACTTTCACCAAGCAATATTTCCAAAACACTCAAGGAAGACGGTCAAAACATACATCACGCCACAGTAGAAAAATACATTGAATATTTGGTGGAGAGTTTTGTATTTTACAAAGTAAATCGCTTCGATTTAAAAGGCAAAAAACAATTGGCTACACAAGAAAAATATTATTTAGTTGACATGGGATTATTGAATATTTTGGTAGGCAAGGAACGGATAAAAGATAGAGGTCACATCTTAGAAAATATTGTTTATCTTGAACTGTTACGCAGAGGCAACAAAATTTGGACTGGCACAGCCCGAAACACCGAAGTGGACTTTGTATGTAAAACCTCAACAGGCGACATTGAATACTACCAGGTAGCCTGGCAAATGACAAACGACAGCACTGTAGATCGTGAATTTGGGGCATTAGAAAAAATAAACGATAATTATCCGAAGTATTTGCTTACCGCAGATTCATTTACACAGAACCGAAGTGGTGTAAGACACTTAAACGTATTTAATTGGCTACTTGAAACATCCCAAAATCCGGAATAATTCATAATCTGCTACAAAAACTCCGTATACACCGTTTAAACCCTCATTAATTCATTTAATTTCCGTAATTATTCAAAATTTGGATTTAAGTCCATATCACGCTTTCCATTGATTTTGTGTTGGCCTACTTTTTCCGGTTTTGCAGCACGTTTTCGCAAAATCCTTGCCCGGCAAAGGTGGGCTTTCATCAAATCAATTGGACAACAAAAGTTTCCACCGTGAATATCCGTGAGGTATTCAACGCTCAGGATCTGTTACTCAGAGAACAGGTTGACGTATTGATGCAACCTTTCAAGTTCACGCAGTCCGATTTTTACAATGCCTACCGCAATGCCCGCCTGATCGTTGACTATGCGGGACGATCCAAGGCCGCGGCCGAAGTAA
>CAIRHD010000165.1 GCA_903878265.1 uncultured Bacteroidales bacterium
AAATAGTTTCTTCAGCAGCCGCACTTTCGGGCAAAAAGATAATAAGTTCCGAAACATTTACCTGCATGTATGGTTTTCCTGCAAAACACTTCAGGAAAGAACAAACCGCTGATTTGAAGTTGGTTTGTGATGCTTTGTTTGCCAATGGTGTGAACCAGATTGTTTGGCATGGCATGCCTTACAACCCTATTGGAGTTGATACAAATTATTTTTATGCAACGGTTCATGTTGGCAAAAAAGGCAATCTTACCGAGGAATTTTCCGGTTTTAATGCATACATGGCAAAGGTTTCCGAACAAATGAGGTTCGGTAATCCTTATTCTGATATTGCGGTTTATCTGCCATTGGAAGATTCGTGGATTGCCGGCGAATACCCTAAAGAGTTGCAACTTCAGTGGTCGTGGGGAGCTTACGAATTGCGCTACGAACATTTCGATCCCGAACTTACCGGTTACCAACCGTTATGGATCAATGCCCATTTTTTAAACCAGTCTTCGGTTAACAATAAAACAATTAGTGTCAATAACCTGAATTTTAAATTATTGTATGTAGATGCCAAATTTCTGGATTTAGAAACGCTCAAAATATTTATCAAAATTGCAAGTCAGGGAGTTCCGGTCTGTCTGAAACAAATACCATCCCAAAGTGGATTTATTAAATCGGATGAATTTACGGCTTTATTGGGCAAACTTAAAGCTATGCCAAATGTTAGTCGTGATTTTCAGGGTTTGATAAAGCAGGAACCTCTGATAAAAGGAGAAAATATCCCTTTATTTTGGAGTAGAAGTGACGGAAAAACTATCAAAATATTTTTTGCAAACCCAAAAACAGAAAAGCTCTCCTACCCTATTCCTTATGGGCTTTCTTTTCAGGATTCAACCATACAAAGAAATATTACGATATTTTTTAATGGGAAAGCCAGACCGGTTGTATTGAATTTCAAACCATACCAATCCTTGATGGTGAATATAGACAAAAAAGGCAAAATCCAATTTGAGGATATTTATTTCAAACCAAAAACCCCATTGGAAGAAGAAGATTGAATAACTAAAGCAAACCTGAAATTAGGTTTTACAAAGTTTTAATGCCATGTTTCATTATTTTCATATCAACTTCAACTTTGCTTGAAGAATAAATGCTGAATAAATTTTTACTACTACAAAATGGGCATTGAGAACTTTTCACCCTTCGTTTTTCATTCTTCACTCTTCGTTTTTCACTTTTATTACCCGCCAACGCTCGCCCTAATCCCATATTCATCAAATATGGCAATCGCATTTTTGAGGGTCTCTTTATCAGGCTCAGTAAAACTTTCGAAACTAACAAGTTTACCTAATTTCATGTATTTGTTTTGGGCAATGCTGTGATATGGCAGCAGGTGGACTTCCTTTTTTGTTCCGGCCAATTTGGAAACAAAACCGGCAGTATGCTCCAGGTTTTCGTCCGTGTCGTTAATACCACCAAGCAAAGGGATTCGGATAATTATATTGGCACCTGTTTCTGCAAGGGCAATCAGATTTTGGAGGATGGTGCTATTGCCAGCATGTATCCACTTTTTGTGTTGTGCCGAATCCATCATCTTTATATCGTAAAGGAACAAATCGGTGCGTTTGGCAACTTCGAGCAGGGTTTCGGTGCTAACGTTTCCTGCCGTGTCAACCGCCCTGTGAATCCCTCTTTTGCCACATTCGTCAAGCAACTCGATCAGCATTTTGGAATGGACTAAAGGCTCACCTCCCGAAAAAGTTACCCCTCCACCCGATTGGTCGAAGAATATCCGCTCTTTTTCAATAATGTCCACAATCTCGGTAACCGACATTGCTTTCCCCGACATTTCTATGGCTTTTGTGGGGCAAACTTCGGCACATTTGCCACACATTTTACACAAGTCGGGGTCGGTTATAATGCCATTGGAAGAAAGGCTAATGGCATTTTCGGGGCAAGCATCAACGCAACTCCCACATTTGATGCACTTTGTTGGGGCATACATCTTTTCGGCTTTTGCCGAAATGCTTTCGGGATTATGACACCATGCACAATGTAGGTTGCAGCCCTTGAAAAAAACCACCACACGTATTCCGGGGCCATCGTTTATGGCATAGCGTTTTATATCGAAGATTAGGGTTTGGGACATGGGGTTGAGGTTTGAAGGAAGCTAAAAAAGTGAAAGCTTGTAAGATTACAATAATTATTACTCAATCTGTCCTCCATCCATTTAACAATTACTGTTGCCAACTTAAAATATTCAGACAAGATCTAAATGCTTGATATATTGCGTCCCTACGGGACTTACCAGGTTAGGATCTAATTTTTCTTCTACCAATATTCAGTCCCGCTGGGACTGTCCCGTCAGGGACAGCATATTGGTAGAAAAGCAAGTAGAATTTGATAAAAGTCCCGTTAGGGACGAAATAAATTTAACCAAAACAACATTGTTTTAAAACGAATCATTCTCCGTCCGTTCGATAACTTCCTGCTGCAAATCGGCATTCATATCATTGAAATAATCGCTGTAACCAGCCATCCTCACCAATAGATCTTTATAATCTTCGGGACAAGCCTGTGCCGCGTACAAAGTTGCGGTATCTACAATGTTAAACTGTATATGATGGCCGCCTAAAGTAAAATAGCTGCGGATTAGCTGCCCAAGTTTTTTTATATCCTCTTCTTTCCGCATCATGCTTGGCAAAAAGCGTTGGTTCAGGAGCGTCCCTCCCGATTTTACATGATCCAGCTTTGTCAGCGATTTTACTACTGCCGAAGGTCCGTGAGTATCAGCACCATGCGAAGGCGAAGTTCCATCGGAAATGGATTTTCCGGCTAGGCGGCCATTGGGTGTAGCGCCCATTACTTTGCCAAAATAAACATGGCAGGTGGTTGATAGCATATTGAGGTGGTACTTCCCGCCCGGTTTAATATTGGGTTTTCCATCAATAGTTTCAACAAGGTCATTGTAAACTTTTAATGCAATCGTATCGGCATAATCGTCGTCGTTACCAAAGAAAGGTGTGCGGTTTATGATTGTCTGCCGTAGCAATTCCTCGCCTTCAAAATTCTTTACCACAGCATTCAGCACCCTGTCCATGCTAAAGTTCTTTTCCTCGAACACATGTTTTTTTAAAGCCGAAAGGCTATCGGTAACGGTTCCAAGACCACAACATTGAATGTAGCTGGTGTTGTAACGAGGGCCACCATCATAATAATCACGGCCTTTGGTAATGCAATCCTCAATCACAACCGAAAGGAATGGTGCGGGTGCATATTTGGCAAACATGCGGTCGATGTAATTGCTCACACGCATTTTTTGATCCACCACATAATGAAGTTGTTTCAGGAATGCCCCGTACAATTTTTCGTATGAGTTAAAACTACGAGGGTCGCCTGTTTCAATCCCGACCATTTTCCCTGTTACTGGGTTGATTCCATTGTTCAGGGTTACTTCAAATATTTTCGGGACGTTCAGGTAGCCGGTCAGCAGATACGCTTCTTTTCCAAACGCCCCGACTTCGATACAACCGCTGCACCCACCTTCGCGGGCATCCTGCAACGATTTACCCTGCCGCAACATTTCCAAAATATAAATATCGGGATTGAAAACCGAAGGATAACCATGACCCTGACGGATTACATTTGCTGCAGCATGAAGGAACCTGTCGGGAGTTTTTGCGCTGATATGCACCGAGTTGCCCGGCTGTAAAACATGAAGTTCCTCAATTACTTCGAGCATAATGTACGAAACCTCGCTCGTACCATCGCTTCCATCACCTTTTACGCCACCGATGTTGATGTTGGTAAAATCGTTGTAAGTCCCGCTTTCGCGGGCAGTGATTCCAACTTTTGGAGGAGCGGGATGGTTGTTTACCTTGATCCAGAAACAGGAAATAAGTTCCTTGGCTTGTTCGCGGGTTAGCGTTCCTTTTTCAATTTCTTGATAATAAAATGGAGTCAGATGCTGGTCGAAATGGCCAGGGTTCATAGCATCCCAACCGTTCAACTCGGTAATGGTGCCAAGGTGAACAAACCAATACATTTGTATGGCTTCCCAAAGGTTGCGCGGTGCATGGGCAGGAACCCAACGGCAAACTTCCGCAATTTTTTTAAGTTCCTGTGTACGAATTGGGTCTTTTTCGTTAACCGCAAGTTTTTCGGCCAGATCGGCATGTCGTTCGGCAAAAACAATTACTGCATCGCAAGAAATCAGCATGGCTTTCCATTCTTCAGCTTTGTCAGTGGCTTCGGGGTCGTTCAAATAATCCAAAGACTGGAGGTTGGCAGTGATTTCTTTTTTTAAATCCAACATTCCTTTTCTGTATATTTTCCCATCCAAAGTTGTGTGCCCAGGAGCGCGCTGTTCCATAAATTCAGTGAAAAGCCCTGCTTCGTACGCGGCTCGCCATTCGTCGGGAACATGGCTGAATATTCGTTCACGTTGCGTTTTTCCGGTCCAATATGGAATCACTTCCTTTTCATACAGATCAATATCCTCCTCACTTATCGTATATCGCTGCATATCGCGGGAGTTGAGCACATGGAAATCCTCAACGCTATGGCAGGTTAATTCAGGGAAAGTGGGAACACATTTTGGTTTTGGACCACGCTCACCAACTATCAATTCGCCTTCGCCTAAATAAATGGTTTTCTTTTGACAATGATCCAGAAAATTCATTGCACGCAGCACTGGTATAGAAAACTTTCCGAAATTCTCCTTATAAAACGCGGTTTCGTGCAGTGCCCGCTCAATAGAAAGCGAAGGTTCGGTTTCAAAACTCAACTTGCGGAGTTTCTGGACTCGTTCGTTCATTCCAGGCCCGATTTTGTTGTTTTTATTTTCATAGAAATTGCCTTCAGCCGTTGCTGGCCTTTCGGGAAGGGCAGAATGGGGTGCTATTTTTTCAAACATGGAAATGCTTTTTGGGTGTTGTTGTGGGTGGTAATAAAAGTATTGGTAAAACAAAGTTTCCGTAAAGGAATAACGGAAAGCTATTGCCTGAGAAGCAATAAAGAAAGGAAAACATTTAATTGTAAAACATCAGGCACTCGAACAAGCGCCGATATGTTTTGAGTAGGCTTGGAATATAAATTTCTGTTTCCATGAATCCCAATGTTTTCTGAAAGCTATTAAGGCAAAACTCAATTTGGTTTGCAGGTACAAAAATACATAAAAAATAATTTGCTAATGCGATAATATGGGAATGCGATAATTTGCTAAGTAGTCAATGAGGTAATGAACCATTTGAGGAGTTTTTACCTGCCTAAGAGGTTGTTTTTACTATTCGACCTTATTAATATCAGTAAAGTGTCGGGGAGGTTTCTTTATTACCCCGACACTGATTTGCAAAATAAGGCTTGCCGCTACTTATTTCATGATTTCGGAAGTTTGTTCCACATAAACTTTGCGCCCTGCATAGGCCGCTGCAAGAGCCAGCAAAATAAATGTTCCGTTGCCGATGGGTGCGCCGCCGTTAGTGCCACCAACTGTCCCATTCGATCCGCCGCTGTTAGCTGTAGTGGGTGGGGTTGGTGGTGGTGCCTGGGCTAAAATGGTTAAAC
>CAIRHD010000166.1 GCA_903878265.1 uncultured Bacteroidales bacterium
AATTTCCTGCTATAACAGTGATAGCAGCCATATTATTACTAACAACATCATTTCAAACAATTCTGCTTTTTCTGGCGGTGGAATTTATTTTAATGGCAACGTGACTATTAGGAATAACTTCATTTCGAACAATTCAGCTACCTATGGTGGTGGAATTTCTTGCGACAACAACACCAACTACACAAATATTTCAAATAACATCCTCTCGAATAACTCCGCTTCTTATGGAGGCGCACTGGCCTGCACTGCCGCCGGCAGCCTTATTATTACAAATACTACAATGGCAAATAACCAAGCAGAGTATGGAGGTGCCTTACATTTCGATAATGTTTATCCAACTTTGCGTAATACAATCTTGTATGGGAATACTGCCAGCATGAGTGGGGCGCAGGTATTCTTAACAAATGAAAACTGCGACCCTGATTTTTATTATTGCGATGTGCAGGGAGGAACAAGTGCCTTTGGCTTCGGTTCTGGTTATTTTTATACGGGAATATATCAGAACAATATAGATACAATTCCGGCTTTTATGGCCGAATCTGCAGGAAGTGGTTCCGGATACAACGGATTAGCTGCTGATTGGTCATTGCAGTCCGGTTCGCCTTGCATTAATGCAGGTGATCCTGTCGGTACTTATCCTGCAACTGATTTAGCTGGCTATCCACGCATATTTGATAGTACCATAGATATTGGGGCGTATGAATTTCAGGGGTATGTAAGTATTAATTCAATCCATAAACAGGATGCCCTGAACATATACCCAAATCCAGTAATTGATAACCTTGTTGTCGAAAAACCGCAAAAATCAACGTTGCAGATTTTAAACACCAATGGACAAATTATTAAAACTATCCATAACGATTTGCCAAGAAAAACAATTTATTTGGGGGATTTATCCAGCGGTGTTTATATGCTTAAAGCCATTACAGGCAATGAAGTTACAGTGAAGAGGTTTATAAAACTTTAACCGCCCTTTGCAAAGCAATGCTAAAGCAGAGTTTATTTATACCTTTGGTTTGCATTTAAAATATATTTATTGAATCCTGTCCTTAAAAATAATCTTCAATACCAAAAGCTTTATGAAAAAAATACTCCTTACAATTGCTGCGCTTGTTCTAATGTATTCCAATTCCTACTCACAAACCACGATTCCTGGTGGAATTGTAAGCGGAACATGGACACATGCCGGTTCGCCATACAACATAATGGGTCCTATTATGATTCCCGACGGTTCAACACTTACAATTGAGCCGGGGGCAGTTGTGAATTTTCAGGGCACATATAAAATGCTTGTGATCGGACAACTTATTGCCATAGGCAATCCAAGGGATTCAATAACTTTTACTGCTACCAACACCACCAATGGTTGGCGCTCCATACGCTTCGATAACACTCCGACTACCAACGACACATCCATAATTAGCTATTGCATAATAAAATATGGCAAAGCAACAGGTCCTTCACCGGATGATTGTGGTGGGGCACTTTATTTCAGGAATTTTTCAAAAGCCATCATTTCAAACTGCCGTATCTCCGATTGCGAAGCAAGTGACAATGGTGGTGGGATTTTTTGTGAAAATAGCAATCCGCCAATTTCGAACAATACCTTTTCGAACAATGTTGCTTCAAATGTGGGAGGCGGAATAATGTGCTATATTGGCAGTAACCCTACTATCCTTAACAACATAATTACCGGAAATTCGTCACAAGGAAACGGCGGAGGTGGAATCAGTTGCGTTAACAGCAACCCTTCGATAATCAAAAATATATTAACCTATAATAATTCAGATTCCCACGGTGGGGGAATATGGTGCAATGGCTGTTCTCCTAACATCAGCAACAACATAATTTCTAACAATATAGCCCCTTTTGGAGGTGCAATTTCTTGCAATGGCAGCGACCCAACCATCATTAACAATACCATTACCAATAATACTTCTGAAAACGGGGGAGCGATTTTTAGTGCAAACCTAAGTAACCCAACTATTACAAATAATACCATTACCAACAATAATGCGTTGAAAGGAGGAGCAATTTATTTTGCCATGTTATCGAACCCAACCATACGTAATACCATTATGTGGGGCAATACGGCAAGCATAAGCGGGCAGCAGGTTTATATTGATGATGAAGGCAGCGACCCCAATTTTTATTATTGCGATGTGCAGGGAGGTGCAAGCGCTTTTGAAGTAAATTTCACCATCTATACAGGTACTTACCAAAACAATATTGATTCGATTCCGCTTTTTATGGCAGAATCTGCCGGCAGTGGCACCGGTTACAATGGGGTAACTGCTGATTGGTCATTGCAAAGTGTTTCGCCTTGCATTAATGCCGGCGACCCTGTCGGTACTTATCCTGCAACTGATTTAGCTGGTTATCCACGCGTATTTGATAGTACCATTGATATTGGGGCGTATGAATTTCAAGGGTATGTAGGTGTTAATTCAATCCATAAACAGGATGGCCTGATCATATACCCAAATCCTGTAATTGATAACCTTGTTGTCGAAAACACGCAAAAATCAACGCTGCAAATTTTGAATGTCAAGGGACAAATTATTAAAACAATCCATACCGATTTGCCGGAAACAACCATTTATTTGGAGGATTTATCGAGCGGTGTTTATATGCTTAAAGCCATTACTGGCAATGAAGTTACGGTGAAGAGGTTTATAAAAATCTAAGCCCGCTTTGCAAAACCCAACCTAAACTCACAGGACTTTCCCCTAATGCACAGCCGCCTAAACCTATAGGACCAGAATTCAATAAGTCATTGAATTCTGGCCCCATTTTTAGTAGTTTAATTCAGCAAGCATATTATGTTGGTGTAACTGGCGGTGTATCCTCCTCCTTAGTTCCCGAAGGGTGGGGTGAATTAAATCTCTGAATTTGAAAATTTATTTTCCCTCTCTTTGGTCTTAAACGTGTTTTTCCTCTTTGCTAACAGTGAATTACAGAGGTTTCCCTTTTTCCATGACGCAATATCTTTTACTGTACAGGAAT
>CAIRHD010000167.1 GCA_903878265.1 uncultured Bacteroidales bacterium
CTTACTCCAAAAATAAAAAATAGCGAATCTTGGCGTGAGGCTGAAAGCGAATATCAGTTCCTGTTTGAAGATGAGATGCTGCCCCCATTTTTGCGTTTTGGGGCAAAACCACTCACAAACAAGAAATTTGTTGGTAAACTTAAAAGCTTGGTAAAAAACTACCCTTTCTATTACCCGGCCTATCTCGATATGGGTTGTAGACTGCTCAAAATCAATATCAAACAAGCTACCGAAGTACTTGATTTGGGTTTCGAAATTTGCATTAGGGTTAGTTCTTGGGATATCATCGACTTGGATTATGATATAGTATTTGAAAATATGGAAAAGATTTCTCATCCCGAGTTTGTTGTCCGTTATGCGCTGAAACTCATCGAAAAATTTCCCGACAAAGCTGTCCATTACGATTCAGCCGCTTATGCTTTTGCTGCATTGGGAGATATGAATCAAGCACTTGCGTTTGGCAAAAAAGCTGTCGAGTTATCTCCAAAAAATTCATATTTCCTTAATAATTTAGGGATGTGTTTTTTGGAATTACATGAATATGACGAGGCTGAAAATTGTTTCAACCTTTCGATAAAAGCTGATAAAAATCACGAAAACCCTGTCAATAACCTTGCTGATTGCAACAAAATGAGGGCTTTAGGATTATCGTATAAAGAATATTGCCTTTTAGCCGGTAGATAAAAAAAATAAGGGAATTGAAAAGAAGGGGATGCGGATGATTTGGAAAAACTGTTTCCAAAAGGATTTTACTTGACCGATGCATAATTTTGGCGACCAAGAATTTACCCTGCCGATAAAAATATGAGGATCAAACAAAGGTGAACATTAGGTTGACGAAGAAATTCCATACGGTTACAATCCCGATGGCAAACAATTTAGATATATAAAAATTACGGTTTTGTTTGGTTACCAGATACCAAATCACCATCGTGTTCATTCCCAATCCAATAACGGAAAAAAACAAAAATCGGGAATATTCAATGGCCAATTCGGGGTTGTTGCTATGAAAAGTCCACCAGCGGTTTAAAAAATAATTGCTGGTTGCTGCCAAAGTAAAACCAATAGTGTTGGAAAAATATTTCTGAATTTTAACTTTTTCCTTGCTGATCCATGTAAAACCAAAATCAACAACCACCCCGGTAGCCCCAACAGCTCCAAACTTCATGAATTTAATAAGCACATCCTGTGTAAAATACTCTATCATATTCTGCAAAGATATACAAAAACACATTTAGTGTCCAAATTTGTCCGCGATGCACGAATAATGATAATAGCCCATCTGTTTTCAGACAAAGCAACTGTTGCCAACCTTCATGAACAAATGATTATCAGGCATAAAAACCGAAAAAGAGATATGGACTGATACTACAAAAACAACGACTCTTAAAGCCTAAAAGTAGAATTAAGTAATTGGTTAATTTTAAGTGGAGGATGGCTATGGCCATCGCCAATGCAATAAGAAAAAAAGAAAATACAAGAATAACTTTACCGCCTACCAATCGCAATTATAAATTATTTTTCATTGTTGTCCGGTAACTTTTAACAGAAAACGCTGCAATCTTTGATATATGGCGTCCCTGACGGTTCTTTTGCGAAAGTTGGCGTTGTTTTGTTAGAATTATGAACCACAATAGACACTATAGTGCACAATAGGACTGAGTTTGAAAACAATATTATTGAACATTGTTGTCAGGGTTTACAATTCGGTGTTGCTGTTATTGCTTATACACTCATCCACTGCCTTTAATAAAGATACGACGTTGAATGGTTTGGTCAAATAGGCTTTGGCTCCGGCTTGCTTTAGTTCCTCGATTTTTTCGGGCAAGGCTTCGGTGCTGATTATCACAACGGGAATAGTGCTTGTACTTGGATCGGCAATCAGGTTTGCCAATACTTTGCTGCCATGCAAATCGGGCAGGTTTAGATCGAGCAGTATTAAATCCGGTAGGTGATCTTTTGCCATTATCAACGCATTTTCACCAAGCATGGTTGTTATCAGCTTGATTTTAGGATGATATCTTCTGAGAATGCTTCCGACTAGTTCAATACCCAATAAATTATCTTCGATGTATAAAATTGTTCCGGTTTTTTGGGGAAAGGTGATGCTAGTCTGCAATTCACTTTCCTGCTGGAAGCCAGGTTCAGTATCTGCCAGCATTGGCGTGGATGCCGGTTCTTCGTTTTTCGGATGTTGCCCTTTGCTGATGCTCGATTGTTCGGATGTTGGCAGTTCGATCCAAAATGTGTTTCCTTCACCGGGTTTGCTGGCAACACCTACTTCTCCGCCCATAGCAACTATCAGTTTTTTGACCACGGTGAGGCCAAGACCGGTGCCTTTGATTTCGGTTCTTTCGGCTCCAATCCGCTCAAAAGGCAAGAAGAGTTTCTGGATATTTTCGGATGAAATAGCCTCGCCGGTATTTGTTATCGAAATACGCATTGGCACAATGCCCTCAGACTCTGGCATTATTTCTGTTTTTATAAGCACCAAACCATTTGTTTGGTTGTACTTTATGGCATTGCTCAGTAAGTTGAGCAGCACTTGTTTAAACCGCTTGATATCGGCTTGTGCAAAAAGCTGGTCGCCTGCCTGATTTTCAAATTCGAGTGTTAATTGCCGTTCGAGAATTTGAGGCCGGATGCTTTCAATCATTTCATGGATAACATAAGTTATATTTACGGGTTCGGCGAATAACACAAGTTTGCCGGATTCGATGCTTGTAATATCGAGTATTTCGTCAATCAACTGGAGTAAATACCTACCAGAAGTCAATATATGGTCAACGCCCGTTTTATGTGGAGCGGTGAGTTCGCCCATTTCCATCAATTGCGAAAAACCGAGAATCGAATTCATGGGGGTTCGTAGCTCGTGGCTCATGCGCGCGAGGAATTCGGTTTTGGCATGATTGGCTTTTACGGCTTCATTTTTTGCTTCCAAAATTTCTTTTTCGTCCTGTATGCGCATGGTGATATCAAAGAAAGTAACAACCGAGCCTTCGATTTTACCATTAATTACAACTGGATTCGACCAATATTCGACCGGGAAGCAACTGCCATCGGCGCGCCAAAATACTTCATTTGCCGAATACGCTTTTTCTCCCTGTTTAAATGAAGTTTGAATCAGGCATTTTGTTTCATCAATAATACTTCCATCGGCAAGGCTGTGATGTATGAGCTGGTGCATATTTTTGCCAATCAAGTGCTCGTCGTTTTTGTAGCCTAACAGTTGGTGGCATGCAACATTGGAGAAGGTGCATTTGCCCTGAAGGTTGATGCCGTAAATACCTTCGGCTGTAGAGTTGAGTAAATTTTCGAAACGTTCTTCGCTCACCCTAATCTCCGTTGTTAACTCACTTGCTTTCTGCTTTACTTGCGTATAGGTGTTAAACAACGATAACGACAAAACAAACAGCAAAAGGCTTATAAGGATACCGCTTCCTAAAACAATTAAAATTTTGCTGCTTATAGTAGCTTGATCCTGCGACTTTGTAAAAGATAGCATCCAGATTTGCCCATTAAAATCTAAAGGCAGATTAACCGAAAGCCTATTGTTGTGACGGAGGCTGTCATTTGTCTGGCTGTCGTACAATAACGAATTGGCCGAAACAGTGCTGTCATAAACCTGTAAATGTATTCTTGCCTGATAGTTCAAATCCCAGTTGCCTAAAATGCCCTGCATCAAATCGTTCATCCGGTAAGGGCTGTAAACCCAGCCAATAATTGCTGCTTGGCGCTGTTTGATAGTGTTGGCAGGTATTCCATTCCTATAAACCGGAACATACATCAAAGTGCCTATCTGAACATTTTTATCGGTTTCCTGTACCAGGGTTACCTTCCCCGAAAGCATGGCAACATCATTGTCGCGGGCAGCCTCCATCGCTTGGCGGCGTGTTGGCTCTGTTAGCATATCGTAACCAAAAGCGCGCATATTCCTGCCGGAAAATGGTTCTAGGAAAATAATAGAGCTGTAAAAATCCCTTTTCCCCGAAGGTTTTATGGTATAATCGGGAAACCCTTCGTTGCGGATGCGCTGAATATGTTGCTGCAATTGGTTTTTGGGGATAATTACCGAAAACCCCAGTCCCTGAATACCAGGCAAATTCTTTTCGATTTTTGCCCCTTCGTTAAAGGCTTTCCATTCGCTGCGTGTTACGGTATCCGATGCGAAAAAAAATGCAGCTCCCGCCCTCAAAAGTTGGGCATGGGCATGAAGCCGTATCATAATTTTTGCCCTTATTTCGTTACCGACCAAAACCAGGTCGTTTTTTTCTTTTGTTTCATCTACGCGGCTGGTGTAAAATACTCCAGCCAAGGTAAGAAGCAGCGACATGATGAAAATAATCAATGCCCTCCAGATATTTTGAAAATTGGCATTAGGGAATAAAAGCTCTTGATAAAATTTAATTTTGCTCATTTGTTTAGTTTTTTCTATAATTCTGCTTTACCAAATTAAAATACAAAGCATGTTAGGCTTTTAGACTATTAGGCTTTTAGGCTTTTAGGCTTTTAGGACATTGCTAATTCAAATATTGCCTATTTGCCAGCCAAAGAACAACATAAAATGCTGACCCAAAACCCTAACCCCAAAATTTTGCCTAATTTCTTTTCCCTATCCACATATCCACCACCTTCAGAAAGGCGACGATGTCGAGTGGTTTGGTAAAATATTCCTTGGAGCCGGCTTGCATCAGTTTCTCAATCTTTTCGGGCATGGCATCAGCACTGACAATAACCACTGGAATGGCGCGCGTATTTATGTCTGCCTTCAGGTTTGCCAATACTTCGCTGCCATGAATGTCGGGCAAATCAAGATCGAGCAATATTAAACCGGGGTTAGAATGGTTGGCCATTTCGACTGCTTTTTTTCCATGCTTGCAAATAATTATCTTGATGGCAGGGCGGTAGCTGTTGATGATTTCTTCGACCAATTCAGCATTCGGGATATTATCTTCAACATATAAAATAGTCCCGGATTTTATATTTGCCGCATCTTCTATGGTTGATGTTTCTTCAGTAATTTTATCCTTGGCTTGAGTGGCTTTGGTTTGCGGCAGTTCGATCCAGAATGTGCTTCCCTGTCCAGGTATGCTATCCACACCAACTTCGCCACCCATTGCCTCCATCAGTTTTTTTACTACAGCAAGGCCAAGCCCTGTGCCTTCAGTTTCAGTTTTATCTGCACCAATCCGCTCGAAGGGAATAAAAAGTTTAAGGATATCTTCCTGGTTTATCCCCAAACCTGTATCGCTGATAGATATCCTGACCACGGAGTTATCAAGCTTGCCAGGTTGCCGCAATTGGGTTTTAATGATAATGGAACCTCCTTTGCGGTTGTACTTAACCGCATTGTTGATTAAATTTAGAAGGACTTGTCTTAAACGATGATCGTCGGCCATTACAAAAAGCCGGTTTGCAGTAGAATATGCCAGCTCGGTTTTCAGAAGCCGATCTTCAGCGATAGGTTGCACAATATCGAGCATTTCTAAGATAAGGTTGCTGAGTTGCACCGGTGCTGGCGAAAGGGTAATCCGGCCGGCTTCGATACGCGAAATATCGAGCACTTCGTTGATTAACTTGAGCAGATGTTTACCGCTGCCCATAATAAAATTCACGCTTTTCTTTTGTGCCGGACTGATTTCCCCCATATTGAGCAATTGGGCAAAACCAAGGATTGAATTCATCGGCGTGCGGATTTCATGGCTCATGCGCGCCAGAAATTCGCTCTTTGCAAAATTTGCATTATCAGCCAGTTTTCTAGCTTTTTTGATTTCTTCTTCTGCCAGTTTGCGATCGGTAATGTCGTGAACCACCGTAAACCGGTAGGTTATCTCCTGCAAATAGATATTTTCGGCCGATAACAATACATGTTTCATTTCGCCATTCTTTGCAATCAATGAGGCTTCCGCATTGTAAATGTTCCCATTTTTATCGGCTTTTTTTGAAATGGCGATTCTTGTCTCTTCGTTTAAGATACCCAATTCGGAAGGTGTTTTACCGATTACTTCGTTTTTTTCAAATCCAAACAAGGTGTAGAATGCTTCATTCAATTCAACATATTTTCCGGTAGCCAAATCGCTTAAGCCACATGCCGAAGGGTTGAGATAGAAAACTTTGGAAAATTTTTCTTCCGATAATTGTATTTTCGACACATCTTTGCTCACGCCGAAAATTGCTTTTTTGTTATCCCAAAAACCATGTGTTACCCTTGTTTCGACGGGGATTTGATAGCCGGATTTTGTAATCAGCGGAACCGGACAAAACTCGGAAATGCCGGCCAACATTTCGCCAACAATACGTCCGGCTTCATCCCTACGTTCGGCAGGATGTACCATCAGCACCGATTTTTCGTTGAGGTCGGCGGCGGCATATCCGAGCCTTTTTGTTACCGTGGTATTGGTATGAATGATGTTGCCCTGCTCATCGAGCACAAAAAGAAAATCGTCGATGGTATTAAAAAAAGTTTCGTAGTTCTGCCGGGTTTGCTCCAGCGCTTTTTCGGAGCGCTGGTATTGCATCAGGCTTGCCAATAAATTGCCCCATACTTTTAAAATAGTAATCTCGGCACTGCTGTAGATTTTCGTTTGCTTAACCGAATCCAATCCGAAAAAGCCAATCAAATGGTTTTCGAGAATCATTGGAATTACAATGAGCGATTTAATATCCTGTGGTTCCAGGATTTCGCGTTCGGCGCTCCAGCTTTCAGGCAAATCTTTAACGGAGGGAATGATAACACTTTCGTGTTGATTTAGTGTTTTCATCCACATGGGGAAGATTTCCAAAGGGACTTTTTGAAGGTTTTCGATTTCAGGCCGAATCCCGCTATTGCACCACTCGTAGGTGTTGCTCATGGAGCCTTCCCCTGGTTCGAATTCAAAAATATAAGCGCGGTCAGCAGAAAGAAATTGACCGATCCGGCTCAATGCCCGGTTGACGGTAGCATCAAATTCTGCCAATGGAATGCCTGTTAATGCAGGAGTAAGGGCAAGCAGCTCTTTTTCAAATTCGCTGGCGCGCTTGCTTTCCGAAATATCCTGGTGTGTTCCCGACATCAGGAGCGGCTTGCCATCCTTGTCCCAGGAGTGAACTTTCCCACGGTCTAAAACCCATACCCATTCGCCATTTTTGTGCTTCATCCTCGACTCGAAGGAATAATAGGCCAACTCTCCATTAAAATGCTTTTCGAGCAATTCGCCCGAAACTTTTAAATCGTCGGGATGGGCAAATCTCATCCATGTTTGGATGCTTACCGGCGAGATTTCGTCTAACGAATAACCTATTATGCTGGCCCACTGTTCGTTAAAAATGGTTTCTCCTGTTTGTATATTCCATTCCCAGGTGCCTACATTGGTGCCTTCAATAATATTGGCAAGACGTTTTTTTTCGAGTTCAAGTTCCGTTTCGATCAATATTCGGTTTTGGATTTCATTTTCGAGGATTTCGTTTGTTTTGGCTAATTGGGCAGTTCTCTCTTCAACTTTTATTTCAAGGTTTGTATTGAGCTCTTGGATTTTCTGCTCTGCCAGCGTTCGCCCGGTAATGTCCCTAAAGAAACCTACGACATTTTTTCTGCCCTTTACATTTACGATGCTTGAATTGATATCGGCATAAAAGATTTCACCTTTCTTCCGTAGGCACTGGATATTTTCGACAAGTGTAATCTCCCCACGGGCTTGCCTTTCAAACTTGGCAAGGGTATCCTGAAAAGTAGCGACCGGATGAATCTCGCTGATGTTCAGGCTTCGGAGTTCCGCTTCGGTGTAACCAAGCATCTCGCATTGAGCCGAATTTGCATACAGTATCATTTTTGTTTCCTCATCGGCAATCATGATTCCATCTGAGCTCCCTTCAAAAATTGAACGGTACCTGTTTTCGGAATCTATCAGATTTTTCTCTGTTTGCTTGCGCTCGGTAATATCTTCTTCGATAGCGAGAAAATGATTTATTTCTCCACTAGCATCAACCACAGCTGCTATGGAGGCTGCAACGTAGTAAAATTCGCCGTTTTTCTTTTTGTTATGGAACTCGCCTTTCCATTCCTTCCCTGCGCTTATGGTTTCCCACAACAGTTTGTATTCTTCTTTGGGTTTTTCGCCCGAACTAAATATACGCGGGTTTTTGCCTGTCAGTTCTTCGCGTGAATATCCGGTTACGGCCAATACTTTGGGGTTGGCGTATTCGATGTTTCCGTCCAGGTTTGTTATGTAGGTCATAACCGGACTTTGTTCGATGGCTTGCGATAGTTTCTTCAAAACAGATTCGGCGGATTTTCGCTCGGTGATGTCGCGTTCCACATACAAAATGCTTACAGGTTTGCCTTCGCTATCGCGTAAAACGCTGGAACTGATTTCGACATAAAACCTGCTTTTGTCTTTTTTTATGGCGATGTATTCCCTGAACTGAGTAATATCTTCCCCTATAATCAGCTTTCGGATATTGTCAATCAATAATTTATGATTTGAAGGATCAATAAAATCAAAGAATGACTTTCCTATATAATCGTCTTTTTCTTGCACGGAATAGCCGTACATCTCAGCCAGTTTATCCGACATAAGTTGCAGTTTCCCATCCAACGAAACCGTCCCGATTCCATCGGGCGAAGCCGATATCATGGCTTCAAGTTTTTGGTTGCTTTGCTGCAAAGCTTCCGCGGCCAGCTTGCGTTTGGTAATATCATGAATTGAAACATGGCGCGCATTCCTGCCTTGATGGGTTACCGATAGTGAGGCGATTTCGACAAATATTACTTCTCCGCTTTTCCGCTTATGCCGCCACTGACCAGTAGGGTTTTCGGTGCTTTTAACAAGTTCGATATCATACAGCAGGGCTGGAATGTCCTCGGCAGGGCGAATATCTTTTATGTTCATCTGCAAAAATTCCGCTTGGGTGTATCCATATAGTTTTATTGCAGCTTCATTTACTTCGAGAAAGGCAAGTGTTTCGAGGTCGTAAATGATCATGGGCGCTGGATTATTGGCAAATATCATACGGAATTTACCAGCTTCTTCTAGCGCCTCTTCTGCCCTTGCATTGGTCGAAGTTAAAGCTTCGTTCTGCATTTCCAGTTCAATTTGGTGCACCTGCAACTCATGGATGAGCTTGAGAGTGTCGGCTTCGGAGAGTGGCTCAACTGGTTCCTGAGATTTGTTTTTTAAAAGGTCTTCAGCCTGTTGACGAAGCAAATCCGCTGATTGAAGGTTTTTTATCATTTCAAACTTGTTTTTACTGGTACTATGATTTTTTTTGTGGCTTTTTGCGTGGGCTTCACCCACGGATATTATATTGCGCCACTTCGTGACTGGCTTTCTCTTTTTTTACCAACTGCTTCGAGGGTTGAAAAAACCACTCGAAGGGTTCATTATTCACTTTTCATTATTCACTATTCACTTATTTCAACCACTCATCCACCATATTTAAAAATGCAATGATGTCGAGGGGTTTTGTGATATAATCTTTTGCTCCGGCTTGCATCAGTTTTTCAAGTTGATGCGGCATGGCATCGGCACTGATTATAACAACAGGGATGTTTTTCGTGATTTCATCGGTTTTAAGCTGCTCCAAAACTTCACCGCCGTGCAAATCGGGCAAATCGAGATCAAGAAGTATCAAATCCGCAGCACACTCAATCGCCATGCGAACGGTTTCCTTGCCGGTATAATTGCTCAACAACCGTATATCCAGACGATGATTGGCTAATATTTGTTCGATAAGCTCAATGTTGGACTGATTGTCCTCGATGTATAAAATTGTTCCGGATTTTGCAGATTGCACGGTAGGTGGTATTGAGGATGGCATTTTCAGGAAGGACAATTCCTTGTTTGCATGATCGAGCTCAACGGCTTGTTCCCGGTTTTGTCCTGTCAGAAAGTCAATCTCTTTTCTCGCATCTTTCAGTTCGTCGGCACGTTTTCCCTTTTCCTCATTTTGAAAGGCCAGTTCGATATTTGCTGCTTTCAGTTCGTCGGCACGTTCCTCTTTTTCCTCATTTTGAAATTCAAGTTCAATATTTGCCACTTTCAGTTCGTCGGCACGTTTCCCTTTTTCCTCATTCTGAAAATCAAGTTCAATATTTGCCACTTTCAGTTCGTCGGCACGTTTCCCTTTTTCCTCATTTTGAAAGGCCAGTTCGATATTTGCATCTTTCAGTTCGTCGGCGCGTTTGGTTTTTTCTACCTTTTGAAAACCGATTTCAGTTTTTGCGACACCTAGATCGGCAGTTAGTTTTAAATTCTCTTCATTTAGTGTTTTGCGGCTTTTTGTGTTTCCTGCCATAGGAAGTTCGATCCAAAAAGTGCTCCCTTCACCGGGTTTACTTTCCACACCTGTATTTCCATCCATGGCGTCCATAAACTTTTTAACCACGGCCAAGCCAAGTCCTGTGCCTTCGGTATCGGTTTTTTCGGCACCAATGCGTTCGAATGGTGTGAAAATTTTAGGCATGTCTTCCTCCGAAATCCCATTTCCGGTATCGCTAATCGAAATCCGTACAGAAGTTTCACCGCCATCACTTTGGGGGATTACTGAAATAGAAATGCTGATTGTTCCGCCTTCCTTGTTGTACTTTACGGCATTGGTAAGCAAATTCAACAAAACCTGCTTGAGCCGCTGCCGGTCGGCCATTATATATTGCTCATAGTTCGACGAAATGTTCAGTTCCATCTTTATGTGCCTCGAAACGATGAGAGGCTGAAGGGAATCGAGCATTTCCATAATGATACTTCCTACCTGCACCGGTTCGTGCGAAAGTATGAGCTTACCTGCTTCGATACGCGAAATATCAAGCACTTCATCTATCAATTTGAGCAAATGCTTACCACTGCCCAAAATATGTCTTACACCTTTCATTTGTTTGGGGTTCAACTCGCCCATTTCCATCAACTGGGCAAAACCCAATATCGAATTCATTGGCGTGCGCAGTTCGTGGCTCATGCGCGAAAGGAACTCGCTCTTTGCAAGGTTGGCTTTTTCGGCTTCGTTTTTTGCTTTGAGGATGTCGTTTTCAGCTTTTTTGCGCTCGGTTAAATCCATGTTTGTGCCAGTAATGCGGATTGGCTTTCCTGTAATGTCGCGGGTGATAAATCCACGCGAAAGAACAGAAACATAGTGACCATTTTTGTGCAACAGCCTAAATTCACATTCATAGCTATCATTTTTGCTTTCCATTGCCTTTTCAAGAACATCAGTTACATATCCAACATCGTCGGGATGCGTGAGGGTTCTCCAGAGGCTGCTGTCCGATGGGATTTCTTCGGGTGTATAACCAATTTGTTGCCACCATTTTAAGGAATAAAATAGTTTGTCTTCAGCCAAATCCCAGTCCCAAGGTGCGTCATTTGAGCCTTTAATCACTAAATCTAATTGTTCCTGGCTTTTGCGCAACTCGGTATCGGCAATTTTGCGCTTGGTAATATCCAACGAAACACCACCTAACCAGGGTTCCTGCCCAAGCCGGTCGATTGTGAATTTTTGTGTTTCGTAGTAATGCAGTTTCCCATCGAGATGAAACATGCTTTCTTCAATTTTGGTATAGCCCAGCGACATCGAATTTATATCGTCGGCAGTTTGTTTCTCGCCCAATTCATTTGGGAAAACTTCCATCATGGTTTTACCAACCCAACTATTTGCCCCAAAAGCATCGTTCATGTATTTGTTAACAAAAAGCGTGCGGCCATCCTGATCTTTTAAAAACACCACGGCTGGCAAATAATCCATAAATAACGAAAACCGCGATTCGCTTTCTTTTAAGGCCAGTTCTGCTTTTTTGCGCTCGGTAATATCAACCATCATGGTAAGTACGCACAAATCCTTTCCTATATAAATTGAATCGGCAGAGAATATGCCAAATTTGATTTCACCCGATTTTGTCCTGACTTTCGATTCAATATCCCTTACCTGTATTCCCTGTTTTAAATTTCCGATAATCATTTTCCTCATTTCATGGCTTTCGAAAATAGCAAGCCCGCGGGAAGAATTTCCAATCACTTCGTCGCGCGAATAGCCAAATGTGCTTAGGAATGTATCGTTAACATCAATAAACACATCATCGAAAGTTGAAATTGCCATCAATGTTGAATTGGATTGGAATGCTTTTGAGAATTTTTCTTCCGACAATTTGATCTTCGAAACATCCTTGGTAACCCCGAAAACAACTGCTTTGCCATTCCAATAACCTTGTTTTACCCTTGTTTCCACCGAAATTGGGTTGCCTGCTTTTGTAACAAGAGGCACAGGGCAAAAATCGGCTGTGCCGGCAAGCATTTCGCCAACAATGCGCCCTGCTTCCTGCCTGCGATTTTCGGGATGCACCATAAGCACCGACATGCCCAACAGTTCCTCGGCAGTGTATCCGAGCCTGTTGGTAACGGTGGTATTAGTATGGATAATATTTCCTTGTTCATCGAGCACAAAAAGGAAGTCGTCGATAGTGTTGAAAAAGGTTTCGTAATTTTTACGGGTTTGTTCTATAATTTCTTCTTGCCGCCGGTGGTTCAATAAACTGGCGAGCATATTGCTCCAAACCTTCAGCATATTGATTTCGGGAAGGGTATATTCGCGTTTTGTGTTAACCGAATCCAATCCAACAAAGCCAATAAGGTTGTTTTCGACCGAAATGGGAATTGCAATCAGCGATTGTATGCCTTGCTGCCCCAGGTGCTCGCGTTCGGTTTGCCAAGTATCGGGTAAATCCTCAACGGAAGGAATAAGCATGTTTTCATTTCTCAGCATTTTTTCCCACCAAATAGGTAAATGATCGCAAGCCAGATTCTGAAGGTGTTGAATCTGTGGGCTTATTCCTTCATTGCACCATTCATACGTATTGTTCATGGTGTTTTCGTGCAGGTCTATTTCAAAGATATATGCCCTGTCGGCACTAAGGAAACGACCAATTTTATCTATCGCCAAATTGAGTGCGGCAGGTATTTCAGCATTCGGAATACCTGTTAACTGAAGTGATAATTGCAACAGTTCGGCCTCAAATTCATCGGCCCGCTTGCGTTCGGTAATATCCTGATATGTTCCCGACATCAATAACGGCTTGCCGGCAGCATCCCAAGTGTGAATTTTCCCCCTGGTTAAACCCCAGATCCAGTCGCCATTTTTGTGCTTGTTTCTTGCTTCGAGCGAATAATAGTCCAACTCTCCATTAAAGTGCTTTTCCATCCATTCATCTGAAAGTTTCAAATCGTCGGGATGGGTAAATTTAATCCAGGTTTCGATGTTTACGGGCGAGATTTCGGCTAGTGTATAGCCCAAAATTTCGGCCCAGCGTTCGTTGAAAATAGTTTCGCCGGTTTGCACATTCCATTCCCAGGTTCCTACGTTGGTTCCTCTTATAATATCGGCAAGCCTTTGTTTTTCGATTTCACGTTCTGCTTCGACCAGAACGCGGTTCTGGATTTCAATTTCGAGAATTTTGTTTGTTTCTTCTAATTGGGCAGTTCTTAAAACAACTTTCAATTCGAGGTTTTCGTTGAGTTCTCGGATTTTTTGTTCGGCAAGTTTATTCTCAGTAATATCAATATTCACTCCTTTTAAAGCGATTAACGTATCTCCGTCGGTAACAGGAACTATACTGTTTTGCACCCATTTAATTTGTCCGTCTGGCAATATTAAACGTGAATCAAAACTTATCGGTTTCCGCTGATGATATATTTCGGCTAATTTTTCTTCCAGAAGTAGTTTGTAGTCGGGATGCACCAATCCATAAAGGGCATCCATGGTTAATTCAGTTTTGTCGGGCTTTAGCCCAAGTAGTATGTAATAACTATTCGACAAAGAAACTTTGCCTGTGATAACATTGAATTCCCAGCTTCCCATTTTGGCAATTTCCTGGGAATAATTGAGTGCCGCTTCGCTTTGTTTCAGCGTTTCTTCAGCCTTTTTGCGCTCGGTGATGTCGCGAAGGATCCCGCTTATTTTTAAGGGTTTGCCATCGGCATCCAACGAAAGCGCTGCCGAAACTACAGCAGGAATCAATGAACCATCTTTGTTTCGCAGCAACAATTCGTAATCGGTTAATCTTTTCTGTTCAAATAATTTGGTGAAGTAAACATTCCTATCTTCAGCATTTGCGTAAATCCCGGCAAAAGGTTTTCCTATCATTTCATCACGGCAGTATTGGCCTTTGGTAATAATTTCGATAGAAGGGCTAATTTCGAGGATCTTACCGTCAATAGAGGCTTCAAAGTAGGCATCCTGCACGCTTTCGAATATGCTACGGTATTTTTCTTCGCTGCTGTGTATCCGGTCATGGGCTGATTTGCGTTCGGTGATGTCTTCTTTTACTGCCAGGAAATGCGTGGGTTTTCCCGAAGCATCAACTATTGGGCTTATGTTTGTCGATTCCCAGTAAAGCTCGCCATTTTTCTTTTTGTTGTGGAAAAGGCCGCTCCATTGTTTGCCCGCGATAATAGTTTCCCATAAGGCTTGATATTCCAAATCGTTTGTTTCACCCGATTTAAGGACCCTTGAATTGTTGCCAATAAGTTCATCAATACTGTAGCCCGAAACTTCGCATGCTTTCGGGTTGGCGTATTCAATAGTCCCATCCAGATTTGTGATAAGGATGCTTACCGGGCTTTGCGCCACAGCTTGCGACAGTTGTTTCAATTCTGTTTCGTCGGCTTTACGTTCAGTTATGTCGCGTATGATTACCAACACCCCCGACAGCGCTTTGGTGTGGAATAATGAACCGTTCAACTCTCCGGTAAATAGGGTGCCGTCAGCGCGTTTCATCCTAAATTCGGCATTCTTTATGCTGATGTCCTTTTCCAAACAGTCCCGGAACCCCTTAATTCCTTTTGCCATATCGGATTCGTCAATAAACCCGACAAAACTGCAGCCTATCATAGCTTTGGGTGAAATAAGAAAAAGAGATGCCGCAGCAGGGGATGCGTATGTTATAAGACCGTCGGAGTCGGCTATAGCAATAAGGTCGTTTGTTTGCTCGGTTATTGAACGGAATTTTTCTTCGCTGAACTTTATCCTGTTTTCTATTTCCTTGCGTTCGGATATGTCGCGGTATTTCCATAAGTGACCGCTGTATGTATTCTCAATATAGGTTGGTATATAATCCCTTTCAAAATACCTTCCGTCAGCAAGCTCAAGTTCGAAGTCGAGTATAGTTATTTTGTCTGCAAGCATTTTATCAATCCCTACAATGAAACTGTCGGGGTTTTTGAACATCATCTTGCTTTGTTCGGCAGAGCCTGAGCAATCGGCACCAATAAGAGCTTCGGGCGGTGCCGGTATGGCAAACATATCGCAGAACAACTGGTTTGTGATCAAAATTTCCCGGTCTGCGTTTTCGAGCAGTATCCCCTCTTCTAAATTGACAATGAGATTGGTAAGAAGTGTTGTTTTTGCTTTTATTTCATCCTGCGCCCGCTTTTGCTCGGATATGTCGCGAAAAACCCCGTAAGCGCCCAAATAGTTACCGTTTTCATCAAATCGGGGCGAAGAACTGATGTTTAAGTATTTATTGTTCCCTTTGGGGGTAAGTATCTGGAGTTCGTAATTATTCGAAATCCCGGTCTGCCTGGCCTGGGTTTGCCGGTTTATCCGTTCCTTTTCGTCAGGCGAAAGGAAATCAAATAAAGAAACTCCTATCAGTTGGTCCGTTTCAAATATTTTTGTGGCGGCTAGGTTAACAAACTCAAAAACTTCGTGCTCGTTTACCACGCCAATGCCTTCGGATTGCGATTGGATGATGGAGCGGAGTTTCTCTTCGCTCTCTTTTGTTTTCTGGTTGGCTATCTTTATTTCCTGCTCGATGAGTTTGCGGTGGGTAATATCGCGGATGCTTCCGGAAAACTTTTCAGTTTTCCCGTCTGGGTCGAACAACAGGCTCGATGAAATGGCAGCAGGAATAATGGAACCGTCCTTGTTGCGCATCAAAACTTCATAATCGGTAACGATGCCATTTTTAAGTATTTCGGCAGCGATGGCATTCCGATCTTCAGGATTTGCATAAAGGTCGAAAAGTGATTTTCCAATCAATTCCTCACGGGTATATTGCCCTTTCGACAAAATTTTAATCGAAGGGCTTATTTCAAGAAGCGTTCCATCCAAAGATGACTCATAATAAGCATCCTGGATGTTTTCGAAAATATGTCGGTATTTCTCTTCGCTTTGAAGCATTTTTTTCTCTGCCAGCTTGCGCTCTGTAATATCGCGCAAGGTACCGATTAGTTTTACCGGCTTACCAGAAGCATCATATGAAAGATTTGATGAAATGGCAATTGGCACAATGGACCCGTCCTTGTTAAGGAGTGATATTTCGTAATCGGTTACATGACCATGCTTTTGCAGTTCGGAGTAAAAGTAATTCCGTGCATCGGGATCTGCATAAAACCCTATAAGAGATTGGCCAATCAGTTCATCGCGGGAGTATTGGCCTTTCGAGATTATTTCGATCGATGGGCTGATATCAAGGATAATCCCTTCGATGTTTGCCTCGTAATAAGCATCGTGCACACTTTCGAAAATAGTGCGGTATTTTTCTTCGCTAAACCTCATTTTTTCCTCCACCAGCTTGCGCTCCGTAATATCCTCGATACTGGAAAAGATGTACGGCTTATTGCCCAAATGGATAACCTGGGCCGAAATCTGGCCATTAATGGTTTTGCCCGACTTTGTTGTAAACAGGTATTCCTCAGAGGTTACTTCCTTGCCTTCTCTAAGCGCAGACAATACCCGCTTGCGGTCTTCCAAGTTTGTCCTCAACTTTAGCCCAATGGTGGAATCGGCAACAGCCTCTTCAAGGGTGTAACCCGATATGCGTGTAAATGCTTTGTTTACCTCTATTATTTTACTATCTGCAGCATCTGTAACCATGATCGCATAAGGCGATGTGTCGAAGATCCTGGAATATTTCTCTTCGCTTTGATGCAGTAGTTCATGTTCCAGTTTTGGCTGGGTCAAATCGATCATGGCCAAAAGGCACTGCTCATCTTTGCCGGTAACGATTCCCGAAAGATGAACATAAGCAGGCTGCTTGCCTTCTGTTATTAGGCTTACTTCGCACGTTTGTTTGGCTTTGCCGGAAAATACTTTCTCCAAAAAGCGGTTGAAAACAGCTTTGGTGTCGTCGGAAACGAAAAAGCCAAAACGGCTGTTTTTTAAACGAAAGCGATTTTCCCCCAACATTTGCGCTCCCATAAGGTTCAGTTCCATTATTTCGCCATCGCGCGAAAGCGACAAATAACCGGAAGGGGCAAAATCAAATAGTCCGGTATATTTATCGGTTGCAAGTTCTGCCTGTTCTTTTGCCAGCTTTAGTTCTTCGTTCTGCAATTCCAGTTCAAACTGATGCACCACAAGCTCGTGGTTGAGTTTGAGGGTGTCTTCTTCAGAGAGGCTAAGGTGTTGATGGGTCGAAGGGTCGAAGGGTTTCTGGTTAAGCAAATCTTCAGCTTTTTGGCGAAGGATGGCGGCAGCTGATTTGATGTTTTTTTTCATGGCATTGAAATTGCTAAAAATATTTAACGCAGATGATGCTGGTTTTTGGATGTTAGCTGAAAAAGACCGAACGCTGATGGCGCTGATTTTTATGATGTTATCTGTTAAAGCTTGAACTCGGATGATGCTGATTTTTATGATGTACGCTCTCAAAGATTGGAGGTGTTGATGCTGTTTTTTTCGCCTCATGGCGCAGGGTAAAGATAGGTTGTTTTTCCATTTGGAAGTAAAGTTAATTTACTGCTTTTTTAACACAAAGATATTGGTTTGAATAAAACATTAAAAATAAAAACTATAAAGCAGAATAACCCAATATTCAGTCCTGAAAATGGTTTTCGATTTGAACCGTTGTCTAATGAGAGGTACTATTATTGAAAGCAAGTGATTTTAATCTTGCTCTATGTGCTCTATTGTGTCTATTGTGGTTCGAAATTTTCCAGGGTTTATTTTAATAAAAGTTTCGCTCAAAGTGGAGTTAGCAAAAAAAAATCCAGGCTAAACCCGGATTTATTTTTATGCTTTCAATATTGAACCTATTTTTTTACTTGCCTTTCAAAATCTATCAGCCCATTTTCAAAACCATAAGCAACAACTTTTCCTTCGTCGTCTTTATGCAAATTCAATTGCAGTTCGCTCGATGTCAATGTATTGAAAGTTTGTACGCCAAGTTCTGCAAATGTCCATCCCGTCAGGTTCTTTTTTTCTTCTTGCGTATGTTTTTCGTGTTTAAAGGCAAAAAACTTGTCAGCTTTTGCGGAGGCAGCGCCGAATATGGTTTTTGCCGGGTTTTGATCTGTGGCGTTCACCTGTGCATATTGAATTTCCTCGCTTAGTTTGAGGTTGTAATACAATTCCAAGTGAGTGTTCATGTACATTTGGCTCGACCTGATAAATGTGAACTGTGGGTCAACAAATTGGTGGGTAGTAATTTTATTTGCCGGTCTTGTCGTCAATTCTTCAATTACAGTGCGTTTGCTAAATGCCGGATATCCTAAAGCTTTGTCAGTTTTGGGATTACCCGAACGATTGGCTGCTAAAACATTTGCATCGGTACGAACCGTTGAATTGCTCTTTGTCTTGTTTATGTCAATCGGATTTGCAGGCAAAAGGTTGTTTGATGCGCTTGTTTGCTTATCACTAACTATCCCAGCCCCCCCCTGCTTTGCGATGCTTTGTTGGGTTTCGACCCTACCGGAATTAAGATAAACGCTCACAAGCAAGGCAAGCGAAGCCGCTACCGAAAGTGCGTAATAAACAATGCGCCTGTTTGGTATTGCGGAACGTTTTAGGCTGGATTTGTCAGAATAAACCAACTCAATTTCTGCTTGTAATATGGTGTGTTGGTAGAGTTTGTGGTCCTGTTCGAGGTGAGGGTTGTACAGCATAAACTCATCGAACTGAGTTTTTTCGCTTTCCGTCAAGTCGCCTTCGAGTTCGCGTGCCATCAAGTTATCGTAAGTATCGGCAGTTATTGCACCAACGGGAATTGCCGATTTTTTAAGCGATTCCTTGTCTGCGAAAACAATTTCGTTTTCAACCGCGAGGTGAGTAAGTGAAAACAATTTCCTATCGATGGCAAACTGAGGGTTTAAGCCAATAAATTTATTAAGCGATTCCCCTTGTTCAATATTCAGAAGGCCTTCGGTTTCGCTGATCAGGAACTCTTCGTAATTCAATTCATTGACCGGAGATGCAGCGTATATCTCATTTTTTTTTAACGATGATTTTTTCTCGAAAACAATAGTTGGATCGCCAATAAGCGAAACTGCCTCAAATTCGTTAAAAATTTCTTTTGCATCGGGATTGTGTTCTACGAACCAAAGTACTTCCTCCACCATTTCAGGGCTTAACTGCCCTTCGTGGTAATCGAGGAAATACGCTTCGAAATTATCCCTGTTGATTTTCATTATATTTTGTGTTTTGTATTCCGTGTTGTTTAAAGTACCATATCGAGGCTGCCGATGTATTGTTTCAAAAAAGTCCTTGCCCGAAAAATATACACTTTTACCTGTGATTCGCTGAGTTTCAGTATTTCGCCAATTTCTTCATATGAGTAACCTTCGTAGTCGCGGAGCATAACAACCGAGCGTTGTATTTCGGGCAATTTTGCCACTGCTTCGTTGATCACTTCTTTCAGATCGTTATACGTGCCGGGCGATTCGTCGTGGGTTTCCAGATAACTGTCTTCCATCGAACTCAGCCGCTGGTTTTTACGTATGTGGTCAATCATGGTATGGTAAGCCGTTGTAAAAAGATAGGCCCGAGCTTTATCGAACGAAATATCTTTTACCCTTTCCCACATCCGAACATACGATTCCTGAACAATATCCTGAGCCGTATCCCTATCCCTGATGTTTTTAAGGATAAAACGGAACACCCCATCGGAGTATATGTCGGCACAGGAATTGTATTCGGCTGTGGTCATTGGTATTTATTTCGGTATTTTGCTATCGGAAGTAATACGTTTAACGAAGGCATAAAGTTACAAAATATTTTAGTTTTTTTATTTTTCTCAGGATAATTGTTTCTAAGCAAAGCATAAAGTCCAAATTCAATAAATTGCTGCTATAAATGTAGCTATAAAAAAAAAGCCCTGCCAACATGAGTTAGCAGGGCAAATAAAATTCGGCGGCGACATACTCTCCCGGTTTGATCCAGTACCATCTGCGCAGGCGGGCTTAACTACTCTGTTCGGAAAGGGAAGAGGTGGGCCCCGCCGC